>CAZEAH010000038.1:0-11846 GCA_964510075.1 uncultured Leptospirales bacterium
GGACGCCTCGTTCTCGTCGATGTACCGCGAGCGTTCCATCGACGGCCCGGGCGTCACTCTGGACGACCTCGAGCCGGGAGCCTATGCCTGGCGCGTTATTCTTACGGACGACGGCGGTAACGAGCTGATGCGGAGCGCTTCCCGAACGCTGGCGGTGCGCAGGGCGCTTCCCGTGCCGGAGGTAATTTTCCCCGTCGACGGAAAAATCGTGGACATGCGCGACAGCGACGCGCTCATTTTCCGATGGCGCCCGGTACGTGAGGCCACGCTGTATCGCGTCGCCCTTTTTCACGTGAAGAAAGGTATATATCACAACATCCTTAGCAAGGAGACGCGCGATACCTCTGTCAGCATGACGGAACTTGAGAAACTCGATATCGGCGATTTCTACTGGACGCTTCAGGCCGTGGAGGCGCGGGGGGGCCGAACGGTCGCGCGCACGAGTCCCGAGGTGCGTTCGCGTTTCAGCATAACGCTCGGCGGAACACCGCGAAAGCCGGAAATTAAATCGCCGCGTAAAATCTATGTCGAATAAAAGAGCCGCCATACGGGTCGCCTTTGCGCTTGCCGGCGCGCTGATCTTCGCCTCGTACGGCGCGACCGCGCGCGCCGCCGAGCCGGCATCCAAAGGAACATCCACCCTGCGATGGGAGGCCGTTGAAGGCGCCATCCGCTACGAGGTGACGATCCGCGACGAAAAGGGCGCGGCAGTCCTCAGGGAAACCGTAACCGCGCCACAGCTGGGCTTCTCACTCGCACCGGGCAGGTATTCGGTCAACATTATCGCCATCAACAAGTTCAACAAGCCCCACTCGGAATCGGGATGGGAGGAGTTTGAGGTCGCCCAGAAGCCCCCGTTCAGACAGATAACCGAGGGCATGCTCATAAGGGTGGCGGCGGGCGCGCACTTCTCCGTGCCCATGTCCCCCTGGGACGAATTCCTCAATCCCGCCCTCGGCGCGTCGCTTCGCGTCGGCCTGACCGGCACGAGCGGCCCGTGGCGCTACGGCGGCATTGAGGCCGAGATACGCGCACTCGGCTATCGCGGCTCGGGCGCTGCATCCTCGCTGGTGCCGCTTATGGCGGGCCTCGGCGCGTACGCGCGCATGCCGCTGGGAACATCCACGGCGCTTTTAGTCCGCGGCGGCGGCGGCATGGCCTTTTCGCGCCTGCTCTACGAGGAGGCGTCCGGCGAAGAAACGGTCGCCTGGTCGGGGAGGCCCTGGTGGGGGGCCGGGTTCGGCCTGGAGTATGTACTGCCCTTCGGATTTTTTCTTGAGGGCGGCCTTGAGTACCGGAACATGCTTCTCTCTCAAAAGCCGCTTTCGAGCGTCGACGCGTTCCTTTCGGGCGGCATGCTCTTCAACTGGGAGGCCGCCGAGACGCGGAAGGGAGCGGTCACGCAGACCTCGTCGGCGGTATTGCCCGTTGCCGTGCGCGTTTCGGCGGGGATTTCATACGTGCGCCTCCTCTCCAATCTTGGATACGTACGGCGCGAAACATACAACGGGATCGACACGAGCCTGGCCCTGCAGGGCATGCGCGGCCTTATGCGCTTTACTGGAATCTCGTTCGACTTCGCGTACGCGGAATTCGAAGGAAAGGGGCGCGCCGAGGGCATGACCTCGTACCTGAACGGGGTAAGCCTCCTTCTCGCCACCGACTTCGCCTTCCCGGTCAATCTTCTTCTGAAAGCCGGGGGCGGCATCGCGGCGTCTAAGCTCGAGTACAGGGACCCGTTCACGCTCCAGACCGAAAGCGTGTGGACCGAGGACGCCTATTACACCGCCGGCGGAGGTATCGAGGTGCGCGTATACGCCGGTTTATTTGTAGAAGCGCTGGCGGGGTATTATTATATTGATCATGGCGGCAGGGCGATCGAGGCCGCGAAACTGAGCCTGCGGGCCGGGATAAGGCTGTAGAGGGCTCTTTTCATTATATCTTTACATGCGTTGATAATAATTATTTGCATGGAATTGACGATTACGCGGTATTACCGAGAGCGATGAAACCCTTACGACCGTTCACCGATCGACTGCCGTATCTACTGCCGTTCCTGCTGGCGGCGCTCGTGGTTTCGTGCGAGGTGCAGGATTTCGGAGAGATCCTCGAAACCGCGGATGATGAGATCCGCTGGTATTCCGTGGTCCAGCACGCGGGCGTTTCACTGCCGCTCGAGATTCCCGACGATGGATCGTTCACCGAACCGCGGAACGCGAACATGATCACCATCGTCGCCGTGCTCCCCGAGCCCGTCGATCCGGCGTCGATCGGCATGGCTAATATCGACTTCATCGGCCGCGATAACGCCGACGCGGTCCGTGATCCGGCCTTCTCCGTCAGCATGGACGCGACTCACACGCAGGTGCGCGTAACCGTGTTCGGCCTTACCGATATCGCGCGCTACCGGATACGGTTGAAAAATAACAGCGGCGCCGAGCTCGGCCAGCGCGTATTCGCGCGATTCATGGGAGATGTGCTTTCGGGAGATAACTTGGTGGACACGACCGATTACGACAAGGTTGTTGCCTTTATTACTGACCCGGACGACCTCGATCCAACCAATGTAATTCACGTGAGGGCCGATATCGATTGCGACTTCCTTCATCTGACGAACGATCTGACGACGATCCAGAGCGGCTCTCCGGCGGGATATCCCAGGAATCTAACGGCGACTGTGCCGGACTTTCCGTAAGGCGCACCGGCAGGAACCATGATGAAACTAATTGCACACTATAAACGCGCATTCATTCTCTTCGCTCTGGTTACGGCGCTTGCAACAGGCTCATGCGGCGGCGAGAACTACTGGAGCGAGCTCAAGGGCGGATCGTCCTCGGGCACGCTTCCTCCCTCCTTCCCCGTCGGCATGTACGTAAGCACTACCGGGAGCGATGCAACCGGCGACGGAAGCCCGGACAATCCCTACGCCACCATCCAGGAGGGAATAGACAAGGCCGGCTCCAGCGGCCTTCACGCGGTCTTTGTGGAGGCCGGAACCTATTCGATTTCAGCGGAGATAACGCTTATCGAAGGGATTTCCCTGTACGGAGGCTTCCGCCCAGGCGACTGGAACGACCGCGACGCAAGCGCGCGCTCGAGCGGCAGCGCATACCGCACCGAGATCGTCTCATCGGCCGCGCGCGCGCTTCGCGGAACCGGCTTAATAACATCGGCGACGGTCGTTGAGGGATTCGTTATCTACGGCCCGACCGCGTTCTACAACGAGAACAACTCGAATCCGAGAATATCGAACAACACGATCATAGGAACCGGGAACGTCAATAGTTTCGGCGTTTACAACCTGAACTCGTCGCCGAACATACAATTCAATCTGATCATAGGCACGGATACGAGCGCCAGCAGCGCGTACGGCATCTACAATATCGGGGGCGGCAGCCCCTCCATAACGGTCAATTATATCTATGGGTCGTATAGCGTTACGGCGAGCGCCGTCGCCACGGGCATCTATAACGACGGTGCATCGACCACCCCGATCATCGCGGGAAACTTCATTTACGGAGGACCGAGCGCCTCCATATCGCGCGGGGTGTACAACCGGAACGGCGCGGGGCCCGGCATCGGATACAATCGCATCGAAAGCGGCGACGCGCTGCAGAGCTGGGGCGTGTACGACGATAGTTGCGGGTATATACTGATTGCCAATGATATTCGCTCCGGCGACGGTTCGATCTCATCCGAGGCGGTGTACTGCTTCAACGCCACGACGAAAATATTTAACAACACCATTCGCGGCGGCCCGTCCAACGGGAATTCGACCGGTATCTCTCTCTATAATGGCTCCCATGCGCATGTTTTCAATAATACGATAGACGGAGGCGCGGGATTGATTACATCCAGAGGAATTTACATCTGGGGATCAAATCCGCGTATCATCAACAATATATTCTTCATATCCGGCGCCACCGGAGCGCGCACCGGAATATATGAAGGCGATCCCGGCACATCCGACCCAGTCGAGCTGACAAACAATAATTTTTTCAACTGTCCCGTGCTCTACCGCAACAGTGCGCCCTTAATTGATCTACTTTTCATAGGCGATGTCAACAATCCGTCTAACACAACCCAGGGAGGGCCGGCCAGCGCGGCAATGAATATCTCGGTTATCCTCACCCTCGACGCCGATTTCAGGATACTCGCCCCTCCCCTGTCGATACGGCTTGGCGGAGCCGATCTAACCGGTTCTCTTAACAACGACAAGGACGATAATCCCCGCACCGTCCCCTGGTCTATCGGCGCGTACGAATACGACTGAACCATATAAAATAATTGACCTCACGCGCCCGCATGGCGCATACTGCCTCCCCTCCCGCGGCCGAGCGCGGGAAATTTCATTTTACCGGAACGCCACGCGATGACCTTTCTCGACCGCCTTCATGACCCCAACCTCCTCGTGCTCGACGGGGCCATGGGGACCGAGCTCTTCCGCCACCTGCCCGATTACCGGGGATGCGTGGAACTCCTCAACCTGGAGCGGCCCGACGTCATCGAGCGGGTATACCGAGCCTACGCCTCGTGCGGGGCCGACATCATCGAAACCAACACCTTCGGCGGCAGCCGGCTCAAGCTCGCCGAGTACGGCCTGGCCGGGCGCTGCCGCGAGATCAACCGCGCGGCGGCACAGCTCGCGCGCTCCGTGGCCGCTCCGATGGGAGTGTTCGTGGCCGGGTCGATCGGCCCCTCCGGAAGGCTCGCCGAGCCGCTGGGCGAGACGCGCGTGCAGGAGCTCTACGACTCCTTCGCCGAACAGGCGCGCGGGCTCGCCGAGGGCGGCGTGGACCTTTTCATCATCGAAACCATGAGCGACCTTCTGGAGGCGAAGACAGCGCTGCGTGCCGCTAAAGACGCCGCGGACCTTCCCGTAGTCGCCAGCATGACCTTCGAGGAGAACGGAAAGACGATAAGCGGCACCGGCATGCTCGCCGCGCTCGCCACCCTCGCGCAGGCCGGCGCTGACGCGGTCGGCGCGAACTGCAGCATGGGACCCGACGGGCTCGTCGGGCTGTACCGGGAGCACATCGGCGCTCTGCGCGGAATCGGCGCGCCGCTTACCGTGTGGGCGAACGCCGGCCTGCCGAAAATACGAAACGGCAGGACATTCTACTCGCTTTCACCGGAGCGCTTCGCGGGGCTGTCGGCGGAGCTCGCCGGCCTGGGCATAAAGATAATCGGCGGCTGCTGCGGCACCACGCCCGACCATATCTGCGCGCTGAAAAACAGCCTGAAAGGCCTTTCCGGGACGGTTCCCCGCGGAGCGAGAGGCTTTTCGTATATTACGAGCCGCTTTGCGGCGATCGACACCCGCGCGCACGAGGGGCTTATCGTCATCGGCGAGCGGCTCAATCCCACCGCGCGCAAAAAATTCGCCGAGGAGCTAAAAACCGGACAGTTCGCGTTTCTCCGCGAGGAGTCGCGCAAACAGGTTGACGAGGGGGCGCACGCGCTCGACATCAACGTGGGCGTCCCCGGCATCGACGAGCCGGGGGCCATGCGCGAGTGCCTGCGGATACTTTCCTCTGCCGTTAAGACGCCGCTGATGATCGACTCGGACAATCCGGTAGTGCTCGAGGCGGCGCTTTCGCTCTATCCCGGCTCGGGCATCGTGAACTCCATAAGCGGCAAGGCGAAAAGCATCGACGCGGTCGCGCCCCTGGTGCGGCGCTACGGCTTCTTCACCGTGGCGCTCTGCATGGACGAGAGCGGCATCCACCGCGAGGCAGAAAAGCGCATCGCGATCGGCAAGCGAATCATCGAGGAGCTCGCCGGGCGCGGGATCGATGCGGGGCGCGTCTTCATCGACCCGCTCATGCTCACCGAGAGCGCCGAGCCCGGCTCGGCCATGGAGACGCTGAAAGTGATCGAGCACTTCGCGAAGAGGGGAATTAAAACGAGCATAGGCCTGAGCAACATCTCCTTCGGCCTGCCGGCGCGCAAGCACATCAACACCGTCTTTCTGCGCCTGGCGCGCGGAAAGGGCCTCTCCGCGGCGATCGTCAACCCCTCCGGAGTGCGCGAAATAACCGATTACACGCCCGAGGAGCGGCACGCGCTCGATTTTCTCACCGGGGCCGACCCCGGCGCGTCGCGCTACATCGCCTTCGTGAGCGGGAAGGAGAGCGACGCGGCGGCGAAACCGGCGGAGCGCGGCGCGCCTTCCGACCCGATTGCCGCCATCCGTTCGATGGTGGTGGACGGCGATAACGACGCCATCGTCGCGGCGGTGGAGACCGCGCTGGGGACGCACGCGCCCGACGCGATTATGAACGACGGGCTCATCAGGGGGCTCGAGCGCGTGGGCGAGCTCTACTCCACCGGCGAATACTTCCTCCCGCAGATGATCGCCTCGGCCAACGCCATGAAAAAGGGCTTCGCCGTCCTCAAGCCCCTTCTTTCGAAGGCGTCCTCGCGAAAGCTGGGCAGGGTGGTCATCTGCACGGTACGCGGCGACGTACACGATATCGGCAAGAACATAGTGGCCATGATGCTCGAGAACCACGGCTTCGAGGTCACCGATCTGGGCAAGGACGTGCCCTCCGAGGAGGTGGTCGCCGCAGCGAAGAGACTGCAGGCGGACATCGTCTGTCTGAGCTCGCTCCTCACCACGACCATGAACGAGATGCGCGTCGTCGCCGATCTCATCCGCTCCGAGGGGCTCGGCGCGAAGCTCCTCATCGGCGGCGCGGTGGTCAACGAGGAGTACGCGCGCGATATCGGCGCCCACTACGCCCCCGACGCGGTGGCGGGCGTGGCGAAAGCAAGGGAGCTCGCGGGCTTATAAGCGTCCGATCGGTCGGCGGCAATCCAACCGCCCCGAACGAAGGGCGGCGCCCGGCGCGCCTGAACATCACCCCCGGCCGTAACCGTCAAATCATTCAAAACGTCCCTTAGCCGGTGCGTCACTGTTTGCGAGGGCTTATCGCCATGCCCTTTTTACCTTAATTCCGCTATATTTTTGTTGACATAACCCGCCCCCGCGCGAATATCGGAACGAGGCCTGTAGGTCTATTTTTCCTTAATAATTCATGTTCTTTTTCATATTCAACCTGGAGTAGGCCGCCTCCCCGGCTGCCCGTATCACTTTTATAATAAAGGAGACAGTGTGTGAAACGGCTACGATCATTACTGCTTTTCTTCCTCCCCTTTGTTGTATTCACGTACGGTTCGTTCATAGTATTTCAGGCGGCCTGCGATCGCGCGATGAGCGTTCAGGCCGAAAAGCTTCTCCCCTTCAACCATAAATCACATGTGACCAAGTATGAGGCTTCCGACTGCGAGCTCTGTCACGGCTATTACGACAACGGCCGCTTCAAGGGACTGCCGACGGTCGGCGACTGTAAGATGTGCCACGACGGCAACACGGCGAAGGAAAAGGCCTTCTTCAAGGGCTTCAAGGACACCGACAAACCCTGGACCTCGTGGGTCAAGCAACCCGACCTGGTGTATTTCAGCCACATGGCGGTGATGAAGAACACCAAGACGGCCCGCTGCGCCTCGTGCCACGGCGACAAGGCCAATTCGATGACGACGGCGAAGATAAAGGGCAAGATGCCGATGGGCCGGTGTATGGACTGCCACACCTCGCTCAAGATCAGCAACGCCTGTACGGTCTGCCACGATTAAGCGAACGGCACGCCACGATCAAATATCGAATGAGGAGTAATGCAATCCATGGAAAAGCTTGAAAGACGTGAAGTTATAATGATGGCGGGCGGCGCCATCGCCGGCGCGACCGTCGGGACGCTCTTCTCGGGCGCGCCGTTTCTGGGCCTCCAGTGGCTCGTTGAATGGACGCAGGACCAGTACGTACCCGCCCCAGGTGAAGAGAAATACATGCAGGGCCGCTGCCTGCTCTGCCCGAGCGCCTGCGCCCTTTCGGTGCGCATGATCGGCAACCGCGCCGTGAAGGTTGAAACGGCCAATACCGGCTGTTACAAACCGCAGCTCGCGATCCAGATGCTCTACCACCCCGAGCGCATTAAAAATCCGCTGAAGCGCGTCGGCAAAAAGGGCTCCGGCAAGTTCGCGCCCGTCAGCTGGGAAGAAGCGATAAAGGACATCGCAGCGAAAATAGACGAACTCCGCTCGAAGGGAAAGGCGGCGCGGATCGCCGCCATTAACGGCTCGGCCGCCTTCGCTTCGGGCGAGGTGCTCAAGCGCCTTGTCAGGACCGCCGGCAGCCCCAATGTGTTCGGCGAACCCTGTGTCAACGCCCTTTCTGCCGCGGCCACCCGTCTCACCCAGGGGCAATCGGGCTCCATTTACTACGACTTCGAAAACGCCGACTTCATCCTGAGCTTCGGCGCACGGCTCGTCGAGGGCTGGGGCGGCGATCCGGGAAGGATGAACAGGGCCTTTGTCGGATGGAAGCAGCGCAAGGTCCGCTACGTGCAGATAGACACCGTCTGCACACGCAGCGCCTCGGTCGCAGACAGATGGGTTCCGGTGAACGCCGGGACCGAAACGGTCCTCGCGCTCGGCATAGCCAACCAGCTTATAGCCATGGGACGCCGCTCGGGAGGCGCCAATTTCGCCCAGTGGTCGCAGATCGTCATTAACGACTACACCCCGGAGCGCGTTGCCGAGATCACCGGCGTCGGAGTGGACGCCATTAAGGAAATCGCCAGGGAATTCGCTTCGGCGCGCAATCCGATTGCGGTCGCCGGAAGGGGCGCCTCGGCTGTTTATTCTTCCACGGTGGAATTCGCGGCCGTCCAGGCGCTTAACAGCATGGTCGGAAGCCTGGGCCGCAGGGGCGGCGTCATGCTGGCCGACTACTCCGGGCTCGGCGATGTGGCCGTTAACGCGCAGGCGGCGAAGGGACTAGACGATTTTATAAAGAACGGTTCGGCGGAACTGCTCTTCATAAACGAGGCGAACCCGGTTCACCGCAGCGTGTACGGAAAGGCGCTCGCGGAAAAGATGAAAAAGGACGGTATGATCGTCGCCCTCATGCCTCTGCTTAACGATTCGGCGGCCTACGCCGACTACGTGCTGCCGACCATCTCATCGATAGAGGGCGAGCCGGTCGAGCCGCGCTTCAAGGCGATGCACCCGGTTGACGCCCTGCTTTCGATCGCGAAAGCGGTGAAGGGCCTCGAAAACGCCTTTCCGTGGAACTCGTATAAGGACGTATATCCGCTCATCGGCAGGCTGAACGTGAAGGGCGCGGGCAACTTCACCTTTCCGGTCGAGCTCTTCAAGGACTACCTTGCCGGCTTCGCCAAGAAAATCGGCGATAAAAACTATCCGCTCGCGCTGGTCCCCGTCGAGTCGCCCATGGTTGGCGACGGCGACGGGCTTGCGCTCCCCTACGTACTCAAGGGCCTCGACGCCGTTACTCTGACGGGAAGCAAGCTCTGGGTGCTGATGAACCCGGAAACGGCGAAACAGGAAGGCGTCTCCGAAGGCTCGAGGATCGATATCGAGTCCTCGCGGGGCGAGATCGGCAGCGTGAAGGTGCACATCACAAAGACGATCGCTCCCGGGGCGGTGGGCATTCCGCTTGGATTCGGCCACGAGTTCTACACCCGGTACGCCGAGGACAAGGGCGTAAACGCTAAGGAAATAATGTCCGACGATATAGATCCCATATCCG
Source organism: uncultured Leptospirales bacterium (assembly GCA_964510075.1). Taxonomy (GTDB): domain Bacteria; phylum Spirochaetota; class UBA4802; order UBA4802; family UBA5368; genus MVZN01. Next base: position 9,614 of record CAZEAH010000038.1, read on the forward strand.
GTGCCGCCGACTGGTGGTTTACCAGGGTAAAAATCAGCTAACGAGGTGATGATCAATGAGCGGTCACGTAGCGCCAAAAAAGAAAGTAAGCGACATGAAACGGCTGTGGGGCATGGCCATAGATCTCGATAAATGCACCGGATGCGGGGCCTGCCAGGTCGCCTGCAGCCAGGAAAACAATATGCCGATTTTCGACGACGACTCGGACATCCCGAAGCGCGTCGTCTTTCTGGACCTCATGAAGGTGACAAACGACAGGGACAAGGACGCGAAGTTCGGCGACGTCAAGGTGGCGTACCTTCCCAAAATGTGCATGCAGTGCGCGGGAAACGACCCGGAAAACCCGCACCCCCCCTGCGTATCGGTGTGCCCGGTCGTGGCGACCGACGTGGGCGACGACGGCGTGGTGAGCCAGATATGGTCGCGCTGCATCGGCTGCCGTTACTGCCAGGCCTCGTGCCCCTACGAGGCGCGCGTGTTCAACTGGTGGAAACCCCGCTACGAGGGTAGCTTTCAGGAGGGCCTGAACCCCGACGTATCGGTCCCCTCGCGCGGCACGGTGGTCAAGTGCACGTTCTGCAGCCATATCTGGAAGCGCGAGCGCGACAGAATGATAGCCAAGGGCGTCACCGACATCAACGCCGTCATGTACACGCCGGCGTGCGTGGCCTCCTGCCCCACGGGAGCCATGGTATTCGGCGACCTCAAAGACCCGCAGTCGCCCGTATACGAGGAAAAACTCCGCAGGGATCCACGCGCCGTCCGCCTCGTACACTCGATCGACGCGCTCAGGGACACCAATCCGGCGGAATATGAGCGGCGGACGAAAATCAAGAACTACCCGAACCCCAAGGTCTGGTATCTGACCAGTAACGAGTGGCTCAGGGAGAAACTGAGCGGATTCAAGAAATCCTAAGAGGACACACAAGGAGACCGACTGTGAAGAACGTGATTGAATGGATTAAAAACGAGTGGAACGGCTACTCGAGGAACACGCGGATCGCCCTGGGTGTCCTCTTCGGGCTGGTCGCGCTTTTCGCCATCTTCGCCATCCAGATCCTGTTCTGGGGGCTGGGATACACCGACATGAACAATAATTTCGCCATGGGCCTGTGGATCATCGGCGACCTCGGGCTGGTGGCTCTCGGAGGCGGGGCCTTCTTTACCGGCTTCTTCCTCTACATTCTGAGGGTGGACAAGCTCGAGCCGCTCATCAACTCGACCGTGCTGCTGGGATTCATGTGCTACCTGTTCACCTTCATCCTGCTGGTATTCGACATCGGCCAGCCGCTGCGCGCCTGGTTCGGTTACACCTACCCGAACTGGGGTCCGGGCCTCATGCCTCAGTCCATGCTGACCGAAGTGGTATGGTGTCTGACCTTCTATTTTCTCGTTCTCTGCGTCGAGCTCATTCCCATACCGCTCAAGCACAAGATCGTCGACAGGATACCCTTCTTCCACTATTTCGGCCACTACCTCCACAAGCTCATGTGGATCATGGCCGCGGTGGGTACCTTCCTTTCGTTCTTCCACCAGGGATCTCTGGGCGGCGGCATGTGGGGCGTTCTGTACGCCAAGCCCGGCTGGTTCCGCCCGCACTATTTCTTCCTGGCGATCGTCGCGGCGACCGCCGGCGGCACAGCCTTTATGATGCTCATCCCGACGATAGCTGGAAAGATCTTGAAGAAAGAGGTCGCCCCGAAGGAGAGTTTCATGACGCTTGCGCGCATCTCGGGAGTGATGTTTGTGTTCTACCTCATATTCAGGTCATACGACATCTACAGCCTCTTCACCAAATACGCGCCGCTCGCCGACCGCAGCTACGCCGATATTCTGGGCGGCTATTACGGATGGTGGGTCGTGATCGCGGAGCTTCTGCTGTGCCTGGTCCCGATCGCCGTCTTCAACGTGCACAAGCTTCGGGAACAGGAAAAGTACTACTTCGCGGGACTCATCGCCGGGGTGTCGGCCATCGCCCTGAGCAAGGTCGAGGCGGTGCTTCACGGCTTCTCGGTGCCCAACTTCCCGTGGAAGGGCTTCACCGCGTACAATCCGACCATTCAGGAATGGTTTATCTTCCTGGGCTCGCTCGCCTGCATGGCCCTTATCTATATGGCGTTCGTTCGCTTTTTTCCGCTCTTCCCGCACCTCGAGAAGGGCGGCCATGGTGAGGGCGGGGCGCACGCCTGAGCCTCATTACGGTGACCGCAAAAAACCCCGCTGCGAAGCGGGG
>CAZEAH010000039.1:0-6115 GCA_964510075.1 uncultured Leptospirales bacterium
GCCGCGCCCCTTTGCATACCCCCTGCCCTATGTTTTCCCCTGCTTAAATGAACGTAGTTCATTTTCTGATTGCAATTTTGTAAGCCACGGCTAGCATAGTGCTGGCCTGTGAGCCCCAGGGCCGCCCTGCGGCCCTTTACCACATATAAAAGAGGTACTCCATGACAATACCCTTTCCCTTCGAACCCCTGCTCGCGTTCGGCTGGCTGGGTGTAATGCTTTTAATCGGCATATTTCTGCGCGCAAAGATCCCCTTTATACAGCGCTTTCTCTTCCCCAGCTGCCTGCTCGGCGGCCTCCTGGGGCTGGCGTTTCTCCATACGGGAATCGTCAAGATCGAGACGTCGCTATTGGAATCGTTCGCGTACCACTTCTTCAACATCAGCTTTATTTCGGTAGGCCTTACGGTACGCTCGCCGGAGGAAAAGGCCGCGTACAGCGGCAAGGAGATGGCCAGGGGATCGCTGTGGATGGCGCTTGTCGAGGGTATCACCATCCCGATACAGGCGATACCCGGAGGATTGCTGGTAATCGCGTTCAACTATTTCGGTTATGACCTCTTCAGAACGTTCGGCTTTTTCGCTCCGCTGGGCTTCACCGAAGGGCCGGGGCAGGCGCTGTCCATCGGCAAGGTGTGGGAAAACTTCGGCTTCGAGCACGCGGCCACCATCGGCCTCACCTTCGCCACCGTGGGTTTTCTCTTCGCGTTTTTCGTCGGCGTGCCCCTTGCCAACTGGGGAATTAAAAAGGGCCGCGCCGAACAGCCGCAGTCCGCGCTTCCCAGAGACCTCCTGACGGGCGTTATCGGAAAGGACAGCCCCAAAGAAAGCGCCGGCACGCTCACCATGCACTCGGCCAACGTCGAGACGCTCGCCTTCCAGCTTTCGATGGTCGGACTCGTTTACCTGCTCACCTACGCCCTGGTCTACGGGATCGGCAGTCTCCTTCAGCCCGAGCTCGCCACCACGCTGTGGGGGTTTTTCTTCTTCCTCGGCATGCTCGTCGCTCAGCTGGTGCGCGGCATCGTCGTGAAGGTCGGCTACGGCCACCTGGTGGACGGCGGCATACAGCGTCGCATAACAGGATGGTCGGTCGACTTCCTGATCCTTTCCACCGTGATGGCGGTCCAGCTCGTCATTGTCTGGCAGTTCGTCGTCCCCATCACAGTGATATGCGTGACGGTGGGCGTGCTGACCACACTGATCGTCGTATACCTTGGCAACCGCATACCGTCGCTCAATCTCGAGCGCACGCTCGCCATCTACGGCACCGTCACCGGAACAGTATCCACCGGCCTGCTCCTGCTCCGCATAGTGGATCCGGAATTCCGCACCAGCACGGCGATGGAGATGGGCTACATGACCATATTCGCCTCGGTCCCCGTGCTCGGCACCATGCTCCTCGTAAGCGCTCCCGTGCTCTGGGGATGGAGCCTGTGGCTCACCATGGGGGTGTTCGCGGGGATGATGATCGTATGTCTTGTCCTGCTCAAGGTGTTCAAGCTGTGGGGCAAAAACAGGTACGCACGGGCCTGATCGCCGCTCCCCCAGGGTTCCAGTGAATGATCGCGCCGTGTCCGGCGCGATCATTCATCTGCGCGATATGTTCGATACACATGGAAGTCCGGCAGGTCATGGAAATTCCCCGCCGTATCGGGACGCCGGTAATTCCTTCGGTGAAGCCAAAGGACAAAGGGATGAAGCCCCCTGCTTCGACACGGACGCGGGCCGGCGTGAATACCCATCGGCACGGCCATCGCATCCATGGTAATCGCGCCGCCAGGCCCTTCCCGGAAGCATCACCGAGTACGGGCGGACGAACCCTTTCATCGCTCCCGCATGGTTGTAATACAATAATTCCTTGACAAAAATCGCTTTTCGACGAGCATACGGATAATTTCGCAACCATCGCGCGAAAATGCCGTCTTTCTCCCCGGGACGGAAGTCCATCACCGATTGAACGCCCACCGGCAACGCCGGAACGGCGGTATCGGCAGACGATCCCTCCTAAAAATTTTTTCGAAAAGGATACTAAATGGAGAACAACCTTCGGACGCCTTGTATATCATGTCTCCCGGCCGGTACGGAAAAACGCCGCTCCGCGCTCGCCCGCCACGCCACCGGCTCGGTCTCGATGCTGCTGTACTTTCTCAACACCGCCGTAATGTTCCCATTCTTTCCGGTCATCGGCCTGCTCAAGCTCCTGCCCGTGGCGCGATGGCGCGCGCTGTGTGGCCTGGTTCTGGACCGCATGGCCACGCTCTGGATATCGGTGAACAACCTCAATCTGAAAATCACCAAGCGGATCCACTGGGACGTTACGGGGCTCGAAGGCCTCAATCCGCGCGAATGGTATCTCGTAATCGCAAACCATCGCTCCTGGGCCGACATCCTCATTTTACAGAAGGTGTTCAACCGCAAGATCCCGTTTCTCAAGTTTTTCCTTAAAAAGGAGCTCATCTGGGTGCCGCTTATGGGCATCGCGTGGTGGGCGCTCGATTTTCCGTTCATGAAGCGCTACTCGGGGGCTTTTCTGAAAAAGTTCCCGCACCTCAAGGGGAAGGACATCGAAATCACGCGGAGGGCGTGCGAGAAATTCCGCCACATTCCGGTTTCGATCATGAATTTCGTCGAGGGAACGCGGTTCACGCACGAGAAGCACCGCCGCCAGAACTCGCCCTTCGCGAATCTCCTCAGACCGAAGGCCGGGGGGATGGCTTTCGTGCTGTCGGCCATGGGCGGGGAGAAGATGAAAAAGATACTGAACGTATCCATCTGCTATCCGGACGGCATCCGCAGCTTCTGGGATTTTTTGTGCGGCGGAATTTCGAGCGTCAGGGTGCACATCGAGGAGCTCCCCATCACCGCCGAGCACCTCGGCGATTATCTGAACAACGAGCGTTTCCGGGAAGAGTTCCAGGAGTGGGTGAACCGCCTTTGGAAGGAGAAGGACCTTCGGCTCTCCGAGATGTCCGTGTGATTCGCCGGCCGCCGGTATCCGCTTAAGCCGGCGGCATTCATATACGGCGGAGATCCGCCGCGCCGATCACCCGCCCCAACTACATAAACGCCCTTGTAATTTCAATATTTAGGGAACCTCTATTAATTAACATTTTTGAGGTTGATAAAGTTGCAACTCCTGATTAAATCAAGGGTTACGATTTCTGATATTGCTAAAAGTTTTAATTTTTAGAGGTTCCCTTTAAATAAAGATTGCAATAACAGGGCGCCGGTGCCTATCATCGGTCATTGGGCATGCGTGTTACAGGCCGCTGTCTCCGGCAGCTGGAGTTTCACCGCCCATACTGCGTATAATCCCTTATACACGTTCGGAAGGAGAATGTATGAAAAAGCTTATCGTGTTGTCCGTCGCGGCGTGCCTGTTCTGCGCCTCTACCGTCATTTTTGCCCAGCGCGGAACCGGACCCGACGGCCGCCCCGCGAAATCGGCCCGAGACATCTGTATGCGTAAATGCCAGGAATCGATGGACAAATGCGTGGAGAAAGGCGATTTAAGCCGGATAGAGTGCGCCAAGCAGAACAGCGACTGCGAGAAGAGCTGTGCGGAGATGCTCAAATAGTATTCCCTGGATCGGGCCGGTGCTTTCGGGCGCCGGCATCCAGCTTCATTCCGACAGAAGCTTTATAAGGCATGACGAGTCGAGCCGTCCGAATCCTTTTTCCTGAAGCCGCCCGTAGAACTGTTCGACGATCGCGGTAACCGGTAGCGCCGCCCCGTTGCGCCGCGCCTCGTCCAGGCATATCTGCAGGTCCTTGCGCATCCAGTCCACCGCGAAGCCGAAATCGTATCTGCCCTGCACCATCGTCGCCGCGCGGTTGTCCATCTGCCACGAACCGGCCGCCCCCTTCGACACGACCTCTATCACGCGCGCCGCGTCGAGCCCGGCTCGAACCGCAAAATTCATCGCCTCGGAGAGCGCCTGTACGAGCCCTGCGATCGCGATCTGGTTTACCATCTTGGTAAGCTGTCCGCTGCCGGGACCGCCCATGTGCGTGACGGCGCGCCCGTAGCGCTCCATAACGGGCCTCGCCCTCTCGAAGATATCGGAATCGCCCCCCACCATTATGCTGAGCCTTCCTTCCTCGGCGCCCGACTGCCCGCCGGAGACCGGCGCGTCCAGAAAGTGGAATCCGGCCGTGCGGGCCGTGTCGTAGAGCTCGCGCGCAAGGTTGGCCGACACCGTCGAATGGTCGACGAACACAGTCCCCGCCCCCATTCCAGCAAATGCCCCGTCGGGGCCAAGGGTGACCGAGCGCAGGTCGGCGTCGTTCCCGACGCACGAGAAGACCATGCCGGCTCCAAGGGCCGCCTCGCGCGGCGTGGCGGCGGCGCGTCCGCCATACAGCGAGACCCAGGAAACCGCCTTCGATGCCGTTCTGTTGTGCACGGTGACATCGAGGCCCGAGCGCGCCAGATGTCCCGCCATGGGGGAACCCATCACTCCAAGCCCTATAAACGCCACCTTCGAAACCGGTCGTACTTCCATCATCGCCTCCATCGTTCCGCCTCAGGCCCGGGGGCACATCCGAAGATTTACACAGGAAAGGATCCAGTCAAGCTTTTCACCCGGCCCGCCCGGAGAGAAAAAAGCTCGCAAATCGACGGAGTTACGGTTAGCCTTGCGACGGATCTACCAACAAAGGATGGCATGGAGAGCATGAAGACCAAACAGGACATCGTGGAGAACTGGCTTCCGCGGTATACGGGAATGGCACTGGAGGGGTTCCAGGAATACATCCTCCTCACCAACTTCATCACCTACGTGGACATGTTCGCCGACAAGTACGGCGTCCCCGTTACCGGGTCGGACCGCCCCATGCAGACGGCGAGCGCGCTCGGCATCACCATTATCAATTTCGGCATGGGAAGCGCCATGGCGGCCACGGTGATGGACCTGCTCGCGGCGGTACGGCCCAGGGCGGTGCTTTTTCTCGGCAAGTGCGGCGGGCTGAAAAAGCGGACACAGCTCGGCGACCTGGTCCTTCCCATCGCGGCCATCAGGGGGGAGGGCACCAGCAACGACTACCTGCCTCCGGAGGTCCCGGCCCTGCCGTCGTTCGCACTGCAGATGGCGGTCTCGCACATCATAAAAAAACACGAGATCAATTACTGGACCGGCACGGTGTACACCACCAACCGCAGGGTCTGGGAGCACGACGAGAAGTTCAAGGACTACCTTCAGGACATACGGGCCATCTGCATCGACATGGAGACGGCGACCATCTTCTCGGTGGGGTTCTATAACAGGATTCCGCACGGCGCCCTGCTCCTTGTGTCGGACAACCCCATGATACCGGAGGGAATCAAGACCGCGGAAAGCGACCGCGAGGTCACCTCACGCTTCGTTCATAAACACCTCGAGATAGGGATAGACGCGCTCCTGGAGCTTAAAAACTCGGGGGAATCGGTGAAGCACCTCAGGTTCGACTAGGACCGCGCCCCCTGCCTGTATATCTCACAACGAGCACCGTGACGTCGTCGTCGGGACCGTCGGCGGGACCGGTATGCTCGCTCACCAGGAAAAAGAGGCTGTCGCAGATCGACCGCGGATCGTTTCGCGCGAGCCGCATGATCGCACTCTGGAGCCTCTCCTCCCCGAATATTTCCCCCGCGCCGTTACGCGCCTCGGTGACGCCGTCGGTGTACAGAACGATTCCGTCGCCGGGGTGGAGCGTCATGGACCTTTCATCGTAATCCGAAGGGCCGAATGCGTCGGCGATAACACGCCCTCTCAGGCGTACGATTTCTATTCCGGCGGCACCGCGGATCAGCAGGGGTTCCGGGTGCCCGGCCGAGGCGCAGACGAGCCGTCCGGTTTCCAGGTTCAGACAGCAGACGCACACCGACAGGAAATGCGAGCTGAGCTTCCCCGAAAGCGAATCGCGAATAACGGCGAGCGTCCGCGCCGGAGAGTGAAGCGTGTCCTTCCACGACTGCAGCGACACCTTGGTCATCGACGCGAGGAGCGCCGCCGGCATACCGTGCCCCGAAACGTCGCATACCGCAAGGCCGAGAAGCCCGCGTTCCGCGTCGTACAGCACATCGAAGAAATCGCCGCCCCCGCCCAGGACCGGCTCGTAGCGCAACGGGGGCG
>CAZEAH010000039.1:6125-11778 GCA_964510075.1 uncultured Leptospirales bacterium
GCCGTCGATCGCGGGAATCCTGTCGGGCAGGAGCGCGCGCTGTATCTTTTCGGCCAGGGCAATCTGGTTTTCGAGCTCGCGCTTCTGCTTTTCGATGGTCTCGGTCCGCCGCGCGACCTTGTCCTCAAGGCTCGCGTACAGGTTCGCGTTCTCGATGGAAATGGCGGCCTGGGTCATGAAGACGCGCAGAAGGTCGGCGTCATCGTCCGTAAACACCGCGCCCGAAAGCGGGTTGTCGAGATAGCACACTCCCACGAGGCGGTCGCGGCCCGTGATGGGAATACAGAGAATGGACTTAAGCCCGTAGTCCAGCACGCTCTGAAAGCCGGTATACTTTTCCTCCTTTTCCGCGTTGGTCGTAATGATGGTCCTCCCCGTCCTGGAGACCTCGTCGATCACGCCGCGCGAATACTCGGGAATGACGGCCCCGTCGATGTTCCGTGCAACGCGCATGCGGAGGGCGCCGTTCCCCTCCTCCGCCAGGAACAGGTAGCCGCGCTGGGCGCCCGTCACCTCTATGGCCTTTGCCATAACGTGCTCGAGGAGCTCGTCGAGATTGAGGATGGAGCTCATGTCCTGGCTGATGCTGATGATCGACGAGAGGCGCTGGCGGTCGGTCAGGCGCTGGATGGCGCTGCGCTCCTCGGCGCGTGGGCTCAGGTACTCGGCGGCCTTTTTCCGGTACTGCGGGGATCCTATCTCCGCGAAGAGCCTGCCGGCCGAATCGAAGCACGAGGCCGCTCCGTCGCCTTTGCCCGCGCGCGAAAGCAGCCCGCCGAGACCCAGGTAGGCCTTGCCCAGCTCGAAACGCCTTCCCGTCCGCGCGCAGAGCTCGACGGCCTCGCGGTACAGACGCTCGGCCTTACGCGTGCGCCCCAGCGCCTCGGCGCACTGAGCGGCGACGCGCACGGCCGCGCAACGGTTGAGCGGCCAGCCCTTCGACCGAAAAAGCGCCTCGCGGCAGGCCTTTTTCATCGCGGTGCGGTACTTCAGGGCCCGGGCGCCCCCCAGGCGCGGACGCACCTCCAGATACAGACGCATGTAGGCCTCGGCCCGGTAGATATAGAGAGGGGCCGTATACACCCTGAGGGTGAACCGGTGCCTGCGGTCGAGCTCTCTCCCCCGCTCAAGCAGGTCGATGGCGGCCTGGTGGTCGTTCATCTCGCTGCGGCAGTAGCCGGCGTAGGCGCAGGCAAGAAAGTGGGCAAACCATATTCCCTGGCGTCCGCTGATATCGAGCGATTTCCCCGCGCATTCCAGCGCCCGGGCGTAGTCGCCCGTGTCGGTGTACACCCATGCGAGGTTGGCCAGGCCGTTGCAGAGTCCGTAATCGTTGCTGATCCTCCCGCTGATGGCGATCCATTCGTTCAGATGTCGAATGCTGTGCTCGTAATTCGAGGAATAGTAATGATTGACGCTGGCGATGTTATTGACCTGGCCGAGCTCCCAGATGTCGCCGATGCGCCTGAAATTCTCGTAGCTCTCCATGAGAAGACGCGTGCTTTTATCCAGGTCGCCGGTCCACGAATAATAGGTGCCCAGAAACTGACGCGAAACGGCCTTGTAGAAGGTGTCGCGGATCTCCGTGCTGATCGCCAGTCCCCGTTCGAGGTACGGCAGGGCCCTGCGGAAAGCGGGCGCCGCCGCGTACATCATGCCGAGTCCAAGCGTGCTGATGGCCAGTTCCCTCGATACGCCTATGCGCCGCTCGGAGATGTTGAGCATTCGCAGGGTCGAGCGGACGAATTTTAGGAGCGAGCTGAGGGCGTAATTCCAGCTCATGGAATGGTAGAACTGTATGATGAGCAGGTCGCCTTCGGCCGGTGCCTTCCCCTCGGGAAACCGGAGCAGCCGCGGAATCGCCTTGATAAGAAGGTGCGCCGCGAACTCGCGTATAATGCCGAGGACCACCCGCGCCGTCGAAAACGGCAGGCGCTCCCCCAGGAGCGCCAGGCCCTCCGCTCCGTAGCGCTCGCAGTTCGAGAAATCTCCCTTTTTAAAATAGGCATGGCTTATCTGCCGGTACGCGGCAGCGCGGGCGACGGGTTGTTTGAGGTGCGGAAGTATCCGGTTGAACAGGCCTATGGCCTCGTCGTTCTTCCCCGTCACAAGGTAGAGCTCGCCTATTCTGGTCTGGCACTTCAACCACAGCGGCATGCGCACCGGGTCCACCACTCCATCGCGCTCGAGCATACCGGATGTCAGCGTAAAATAGCGTATGGCCTCCTCGTTGGCGTAACTCTCCATCGCCCGCTTTCCCGCCGGGTACGCATACTTAAGCGTCTTATCGCCATCGCCGGCCTGCGAGTAGTGGAAGACAAGATCGAACACGGGAAATTCCGGACCATCGGGCGAGGTTTCGAGCGTGCGCGCGATCCGCAGGTGCAGATCCCTCCGCCTCCCCGCGGAGAGCATGCCGTAAAAGGCCTCCCGTATGCGGTCGTGGACGAAGAACAGCTTCCCGCGCTCCCGCCGGTCCGTCTCCAGCAGCTGCATCGCCACCGCCTCGTCGACGATCCTCACCACCTCGCTGTGCGAGTACTCCTCCCCCTGGCCGCCGTCCACCAGCAGTCCGAAGAGAAGTCTCATGTCGAACGTGCGGCCTATCACCGCCCCGTACGACAGCGCCTCGTTCGCGCGCGGCGAAAGGCCGACGATGCGCCGCATGACCGCTTCCAGAATGCTGTTCGAAATCTGCAGCGACCCGAGCCTCTCCTCGTCCGCGTTCCAGTATCTCCCCGAAAGGACGAGCACCCCGTCGCTTACCATGCGTTTGACGATCTCGAAGGCGAAAAACGGATTCCCCCGGCTTTTCCGGTACACGACATCGGCCACCCTGTTCAGGTAAGGGTCCGCGGAACCGAGGAGTCCGTAGACGAGGCGTGTGACCGAAGAGCGGTCGAGGGGTTCCACGCGGAGCTGTTCCAGCGGGTAGCCGCCCTGCGCGGCGAGCCGGATGAAGCGGTTGACCCCGTGGGAAACCGAGACCTCGTTGTCCCGATACGAACCGATAACCATAAGCGGGGCGGAGGCGATCCCGGAGGCTATCTCCTCCAGAAGCGCGAAGCTCCCCTCATCGGACCACTGCAGGTCGTCCAGAAACAGGACCAGCGGTACGCGCGTGTCGGCGAGGGCCCTGATAAAATCCCCGGCCACCATGAGGAAGCGCCGGTTTTCCCGCTCGGGCTCCAGTTCCACCGGAATAGGACAGGGATCGGTAATTTCGATGAGCAGTGGATTCAGGCGAAACACCACGCCGCAGCGGTCGATGCCGATCGACTTGACGCGCGCCTTGAGGTCCATGCGGTAACGGTCGCGCATCTTCGGGAAATATTGAAGAAAGAGGTTAAGCGCGTCCTTGAAGGGGCCGTAAGGAATCTTGTTCTCCCCGGCAAAACATTTGCCCTCTATAAAGACGCCCCCGCCGGATATCACATAGTCGCGGAGCTCCTCGGCGAGCCTGGTCTTCCCGAGGCCCGCCTCGCCGGCGATGAGACAGACCGACCCCCGCCCCTGCTTCAAGTCGTCGTATCGTGCCTTCAGCCGTGAGAGGTCTCCGTCGCGGCCGACAATGCCCGTGCGCGAATTGAGGCGGGCCTGGCGGTCGGCCGCGCCGGGTACTATGTCCACGGAGCCCGAAAGGACCAGCCGGAGGTCATGCAGAAGCCCCTGAGCGCTCTGGTAGCGGTTCTCGGGCTCTTTTTCGAGGAGCTTCAGTATCATGCGCTCGATGACCGGGGGAACCTGTTGATTGTAGGCGGAGGGCGGTTCGGGCTTTCTGGCGATGTGCTGATGGATGATGGAGAACGCGTCGCTCCCCTCGAAGGGAAGGCGCCCTGTCACGAGCCGGTATAATACCACACCGAGCGAATAGAGGTCGCTGCGCTCGTCGACGGGCCGGCGGATGATACCGCTCTGCTCGGGCGACATGAAGCTGAAGGTGCCGGTGGCGCCCTTCCCCGATCCGCCGGAAAACTCGCGCACGTGCGCGAGGCCAAAGTCGATGATCACCGCGCGGAGATCCTCCCCCCTTCCGGAAATCATTATGTTTCCGGGCTTGATATCGCGGTGGACAATTCCCTTGTCGTGTACATGTGCAAGCGCGTCGCTCACCTGGGAGGCCGCAAGCAGTATCTCGCGCGTGGAAAAGGTCTCTCCCCGGTCGAGCAGGTCCTGCATGCTGTCCCCCTCGATGTGTTCCATTACGAGGTAGTGCACGGACTGACCTGGCGCAAGCGGGGCCGGGAGCTCTCCGATCTCATGAAGCCCGACGATGCCGCCGTGGCGTATGTTCCCCACGGTACGCGCCTCGGCATGGAAGCGTATGATGTCCTCGATGCGCCGGGACACGCTTCCTTCTTTCAATATCTTGAGAGCGACCGTGCTCCCATCGAGTCCGCGGGCGCGGAAGACCGCGCTCATGCCGCCTTCGGCGATGAAATCCACTATCGCATATCGGTCGGCTATGGTCTGTCCGGATAGTTTCATTGTATCTGTACAGGCTCCGCGCGCATGCCGCTCGGCGCTCCGACTCCTCGAGTCTACCCGGCGGCGCCGACGCGGTCAATAGATTTACGATCCCGGCCCCGGGACATCCGTCGGCTATTTCGCCGGCGGCTCACCAAGTGCGGCCTCGAACTCGGCGATGCGCGCCCGGGCGAAACGGGTCATGCCTTTCAGCGCGTGCCATTCGGACCTGCCCGCCGGCGGATTTTTCGCAACGGCAACCAGAATGTCGTTGGCCAGCACCCTGAAGGGGGGAAGATCGAGGCCCTCGGCGATCTTCTCGCGCACGTCGTAAAGCCGTCTGAGCCGCTCCCGGGCCGGGGCCGAAAGCCGGTTGGCGCCGGGAAGCCGCAGGTGCGGATCGCTCTTCGGCGCGAAGCGTATATTTTGAAGCGCCCGGTGGGCCTTCTGTACCTCGGCGCCAAGGCCCTTTTCGTCGAGCCGCGCCCCGAGCACGCGCCGAAGCTCGAGCAGATGCAGGACATCGCCGGCAGCGTATTCCATCTGCCTCGGCGTGAGAGGCCTCCTGCTCCAGTCGGACCGGCGATCGCTCGCGCTTTTGGGAAGCGAAAGCCCCAGATATTCCTCCAGGAGCGCCTGGAGGGAAAACCGCTCGCTGCCCAGTACCCGGGCCGCTATCTGCACGTCGAAGATTCCGGCCAGGCGGAACCCGCAGGTATGGTGGAGCAGGCGCATGTCGAAATCGGCCGAGCACATCACCTTGCGCGGCCGTTCGCCTTCCATGAATCCCCTGAGCTCCCCTATCCCCCCGAGCGAAACCGGGTCGACAAGGTAACAGCGCTCTCCGTCGAAGATCTGGACCAGACAGAGGTGGATACCGTAGCGATGGAGGTTTGATTCGCCCTCGCAGTCCATGGCGACTTCGTCAATCGTCTGAAGGCGTCGCGCCAGGGTCGCGATATCCTCCCGCGTATCCACCAGTACTATACCATCGTCACTCATGCAGTATTCCCGTTTTCTGCCGTGCGCGGAGCGCCGCCGGGCATATGTCCGCCGCTCCCGACCACATTCTCATTACTCCTCGACAAGGCAAGCAACTATCATTCAGGCGTGCAAAATAATCGCTTCTGACCGGGAGGAACGCCGCCGAAATTTTTGTTGAATTATCCGCGCGCCACCGGCCGAA
>CAZEAH010000040.1:0-1260 GCA_964510075.1 uncultured Leptospirales bacterium
GAATGACCTTTTTGCAGTGCCTCATATTGAAGGCGCGGCGGGCGCTCTCTCTGTCGGGCGCGGCGAGAACCTTTTTCCGTATGGGATTGCCCGCCAGTACGAGCCTGTCGCGCAGCTCTTTCCTGACGTAGTCGCGGGTCGACTCGAATGTCGTATAAACGGCCCGGGCGCTGCCCGCGAAAAACGCCGTTACCTTTCCCGGCACCGTGTTCTGCTCGCAGAGGAAAAGCGGCACGCCGGCCACCCTCGCCGCGACGAGCGCCGGCGCCGAAACATAGCCGCCCATGCCGATGACCGCCTCCACGCGCTTTTTCTTGATAATGAGATACGCGCGGAGAACGGCCGCGGCGAATCCCAGTGCGAAAAAAGGAAGCTTAACGATGTTCCTGCTGAACGACGGCGCGCGGTAATACATCAGATCGCCTCCCGCCACGTCCTTCAGCGAGGAAAAGCGCGCGTCCTTTTTCCCCGTCAGGAAAAACGCGCGGGCGCCGGCGGCGACGAACTCCTCGTACAGCGCGGCCCCGGGGCTTATATGGCCGCCGGTCCCCCCGCCGACGATGAGCAGTGTGTTTGAATTCATCTCCAGACCTCTTCAGAGAGTTTCAGTTCTTCCTGCACGACCTCTCTGTAACGCGAAATATTCAATACTATTCCCATTGCGACAAGCGACGAAAGCAGCGATGATCCGCCGTAGCTGATGAACGGCAGGGGGATGCCGGTGGTAGGCAGGCTGCCGGTGACGACCCCGATGTTGAGAAAGGCCTGAAGCACCACAAGCAGTGTAAGCCCCATGGCGAGCAGACGCCCGAACTCGTCCGGGGCGCCCTGGGCGATCCGCATTCCCCTGTAGAAGAGCGCGCAGAACAGCCCGAGCACCATGATCGTCCCGAGGAGCCCCGTCTCCTCGGCGATGACCGCGAAGACGAAATCGGTATGCGGTTCCGGGAGCCGCTTTATTTTCTGCACGCCGTATCCCAGCCCCACCCCGTAAAAGCCGCCCCGACGGAAGGCCGTGAACGACTGGATGACGTGATACCCGATTCCGTAGGGGTCCTTCCAGGGGTCCAGGTATGCAAGCATGCGGTCCTTGCGGTACCCCACCTGGTAGACCAGCAGATAGAACATAGGGATGCTGGTGACGAAGAGCGCGGCGATATAGAAGAACGGGAAGCCCGACACAAAGAGCACGAAGACCGATACCAGCAGCAGGTCTATCGCGGTGCCGAAATCCGGCTGCATCATGACCAGGATGAAGAT
>CAZEAH010000040.1:1270-11768 GCA_964510075.1 uncultured Leptospirales bacterium
CCCAGAAGATGAGCGCCACCACCACAAGGGGAACAAGGAGCTGAACGACCTGGTTTCCCCTTCCCTCGGGCTCGGTGGAGAATACTTTTGCGAGGTAGATAACCACGAATATCTTCACGAACTCCGACGGCTGAAACGCGAGTGCGCCCCCGCCCAGCCACCGGGCCGAGCCCTTCACGCTGTGTCCGACCCCGGGAACGAGGACGAGCACAAGCAGTATGATCGATACGAAAAGCATGATCTTGGTATGCCTGACGTAATTGCGGTAATCGAAACGCTGCACCAGAAAGAGAAGCGCGAACCCGGCGACGAACCACACCGCCTGCCGCTTCAGGAAGTGGAAGGCGTCGCCGAAGCTGCGCGCCGCGACGACGGCGCTCGCGCTGTAGCTCATGGCGATTCCGATGGCCGCGAGGAGAAGGACTATGACGAAGAGCGCGATATCGGGCTCGCCGCGCCTGCGGGTGTCGATTACCGATTTCAGGTCCATGAAATCTCCCCCGACACGAGCCTCCCGTACGATTCCCTGAAGGCATCTCCGCGCTCCTCGAAATTCCGGAACATGTCGTACGATGCGCACGCCGGCGACAGCAGGATGACATCCCCGCCGGCGCTCGCCTGCATCGCCCGGACCACCGCGTCGTCCATATCGCGGGCCTTCGAAAAGGGGACCTCCGCGAATATCCGGACGAACTCGCCGGACGATTCTCCTATAAGCACAAGGTGCTTCACCCGCTCCTTCACCGTAGCGAGCAGCCGGGAATAATCGTCTCCCTTGGTGCGTCCTCCCAGTATCAGCACCACGCCGCCCTGCAGGCTTCTGAGCGCCATCTCGACCGCGCCGACCGTGGTCGCCTTGGAATCGTTTATAAACTGACGGCCGGCAAAGGAGCCTATGCGTTCCATGCGGTGGGCGAGCCCCTCGAAGGAATAACAGGCCTCCGCCAGCAGCGGATAATCGGGCTCGCCGCCCGTCATGCGCACGAGCGCGACGACCATGAGCAGCGCCGCCATCGCGTTCTGCACGTTATGCACGCCGATAATCCTCATGCGCGAGGGATCGAGGACGCCTTTCACGGCGCCCGCGTCGCGGATGAAGACGGTATCCTTTTCAATGAAGGCGTCCGCGTCGGAGGTCGCCATGGAAAAGCCGAGCCGGCGGGCGCATACCCCGCCGATCCCCGCGGCAAGCATGGGATCGTCCATATTGTAGACAAAGCCGTCGGCGGGCGTCTGGTTCATCGCGATGCGGAGCTTCGCCCGAAAATATTCATCCATCGACGCGTAGCGGTCCAGGTGATCGGTGCCTATGTTCAGTATGGCCGCCACATGCGGCCTGAAGCGTTCAATGGTTTCAAGCTGGAACGATGACAGTTCTATCACGCTCACCGTGTCGTCGGTGCTCTCGTCCACCAGCGACACGAGCGGAATGCCGATGTTGCCGCCGACAAGCGCCCGGAAACCCAGCGCGCGAAGCAGGTGCCCCACCAGGCTCGTGGTGGTCGACTTGCCGTCGGTGCCGGTAATCGCCACCACGCGGCCGCGCAGGAACCGGAAGGCCAGCTCTATCTCGGCGATAACGGGAACACCCCTCCTGCGGGCCTCGGCGATGAGCGGAATGCTCGCCGGGACTCCCGGGCTCAGCACGACGAGGTCGACTCCGCGGTCGAGAAGCGAGGGCTCCTGGTTTCCCGCAAACACCTCGACGCCCGCGGCGAGGCGGGCGATCGTGTCGGCGATTTCATCGCGGCCCTTTACGTCGGAGACCAGCACCCGGCAGCCCTTCGCCGCGAGGAAATTCGAGGCTGCGAGCCCGGACCTGTATCCCAGGCCGACGACGAGTACGGAGCTTTCGGGACCGATCTTCATTCCATCCATCGTCCTACAATATCTTGAGCGAACTCAGACCGAGTATCGCCAGAATGATGCCGAGGATCCACATGCGAACCACCACCTTTTGCTCGGGCCATCCGGAGAGCTCGAAGTGGTGATGGATCGGCGCCATCTTGAATATCCTCTTTTTTCTGAGGCGGTACGAGGCCACCTGCAGAATGACCGACAGAGCCTCGACGACGAACACGCCGCCCACTATGAAGAGGAACACTTCCTTCTTTATCATTATCGCGACGATCCCGACGATCCCGCCCAGCGCAAGCGCTCCCGTGTCCCCCATGAACACCGAGGCCGGGTTGCTGTTGAACCAGAGGAATCCCAGCGAAGCGCCCACCAGCGCCGAGAGAAACACCGTCAGCTCGGCCCCGTGGGGAATGTACGGGATGCGCAGGTACGCCGCGATCTTCACGTTGCCCGATAGGTAGGTCATTATCCCGAGGCTCACCGCCACGCTGATCACCGAACCGATCGCGAGCCCGTCGAGACCGTCGGTCAGGTTTACGGCGTTGGAGCTCCCCACCACCACGATCACCGCGAAGGCGATCCACAGGTACGACATGTCAAGCACCGCCTCGTTGAAGAAGGGGATGAAAAGCCTGGTCGTGTACTCGCCGTTAGAGGGACAATAATAGATTACAAGGGCGGCGCAGAGGGCGATGGCGACCTGAAAAAACAGTTTCAAGCGGGCCGGCAGGCCGTTCTTGTTCTTTAAAATTGACTTCGTATAATCGTCGACGAAACCGAGAATCCCCAGAAGAAGCGTCGCCGCGGTGAGAACGATGAGATAATGGTTCCGGAAATTGCCCCACAGAAGAATCGAAACCAGCACCGCGCCGAGAATGAGAAGCCCGCCCATGGTCGGCGTTCCGGCCTTGGAGCGATGGCTCTCGGGCCCGAGTTCGCGGATCTCCTCTCCGAATTTCATTCGCCGGAGCCAGCGGATTACCAGGTTTCCGAGCAGAAGCACCAGGACGAGGGCGGTCAGCGCGGCATAGGCCGAGCGGAAGGTTATGTACTGAAAGAGCCTCAGGAACGAGACGTACTCCTGCAGCGGCAGTATGAAATGATAAAACATCGCGATTACCGGACGAGCGCGTCCGCCACCTCCTCCATCTTCATAGAGCGCGAGCCCTTTATGAGCACGACATCGTTTTTCGAAAGCGCACCCTTCAGGAATTCCGCAAGCTCTTCCCTGTCGTCGAAGTGGCGCGCGGCCTCAGGTTTCATTCCCGCGGCCAGCGCGCCGCTCACGTAATGCCGCGCGTCCTCGCCGAAGGCGCACAGCATTTCGAACCCGTAGTCGACGAGCATTCCGCCTACCCTCTCGTGAAACGCGGCCGAGGAACCTCCGAGCTCCTTCATGTCGGCCAGAACGGCGACCTTGCGGCGGCCGGTAAAGACCGCCGCGACGGACATCAGCGCGTAGCGGGTGGACAGCGGATTGGAATTATAGGTGTCGTCGATAAGCACAAACTCCCGCTCCACCACCTGCGAGCGCTTGTCGATGTTCCTGAACGAAGCGAGCGCCTTTCTGATACCGTCGGGCTCCAGCCCCAGCTCGAGCGCTATGGCCACGACCGGCAGCAGGTTGTACACGTTGTGGATGCCGTACACCGGGGCGCGATAGGTCTCGCCGCGCACGGTAACGGAACATTCGTCGACGCCGAGCCAATAATCCTCGGCGCGCACCATGGCGTTTTCGTACAGACCGAACGTCACGATCCGGCAGTCGCGCGACCGGGCCGCGTCGCAGAGCAGGTCGAAGCACTGGGTGTCGCGGTTAAGATAAATCGCCCCGCCGGGGACGAGTCCCGAAAGGACCTCGGCCTTCGCGCGCGCCACTCCCTCCACCGAGCCCAGGAACTCGAGGTGCCCCTCGCCGATGTTGGTGATGACGGCGATGTCGGGGCGCGCTATGCGCGAAAGCCTGTCGATCTCGCCCGCGTGGTTCATTCCGAGCTCGACGACGGCAATCTCGTGCTCGGGACGCAGATGGAGGAGCGTGAACGGGAGGCCGATTTCGTTGTTGTAGTTCTTCTCGTTTCGCAGACAGCGGTATTTTTCCGAGAGCACCCCGTACAAAAGCTCCTTGGTGGTCGTCTTGCCGTTGGTGCCGGTGATGGCGACGGTTCTGCACTTCATCGACGAGCGGTGAGAAGAGGCAATCTTCCCGTACGCGGCGAGCGTATCGCCGCAGAGCACCGCGGCGACGCCGTACCGCTCGGCCGTGGCGCGGTCCGATTCGCGCGCGGTGAGAAAGCCGGCGAGCGCGCCGTTTTTCGCGAGGGGCTCGATGTAGTCGTGGCCGTCGAACTTTTCCCCGGCGAGCGGAACGAACAGGTTCCGCGAACCGAGCTCCCGCGAATCGGTCGTGATTGTCTCCACCGCGGCCGCGGAATCGCCCGCGAGGAGCCGTCCGTTGCAGGCGGCCGCGACCGC
Source organism: uncultured Leptospirales bacterium (assembly GCA_964510075.1). Classification (GTDB taxonomy): domain Bacteria; phylum Spirochaetota; class UBA4802; order UBA4802; family UBA5368; genus MVZN01. Next base: position 5,603 of record CAZEAH010000040.1, read on the forward strand.
CCCCATGGTCGATTCGTAGCGCACCTTCATCGCTTCGACCTCGCGGCGATATATTTCATCGCGACCTCGCGGTCGTCAAAATGTCGTTTTTCCGTGCCGACGATCTGATAGTCCTCGTGCCCCTTGCCGGCAATCACCACGATATCGCCCTCACCGGCACGTTCGATCGCCATGGCGATCGCTCGCTCGCGGTCGGGCTCCACATCGTAGCGGGCGCCCTCCATGCCGGCCAGGATGTCGTTGATGATCGCGCCGGGCTCCTCCTTCCGCGGATTGTCGCTGGTAACGATCACCATGTCGGAAAGACTCGCCGCCGCGCGCCCCATGAGGGGCCGTTTGGTTTTATCCCGGTTTCCGCCGCAGCCGAAGACGGTGATGAGCCGCCGCGGCGAGAGCTCGCGCGCGGACTGCAGCAGCTTGGCGAGCGCGTCGTCGGTGTGCGCGTAGTCCACCACCACGCCGAAGCCGTCGTCCGAGCGTATGCGGTCGAATCGCCCTGGGACCGTCGCAAGGCGGGAGAGCCCGCCGACGATCGCCTCCACCGGTATGCCGACCGCGTGAGCGGCCGCGAAGGCCGCGAGCGAATTATACACATGGAAGCCGCCTGCCACGCGGAGGTCGATCGCGATGCCGGGCACGGGACGTTCGAGCGCGTAACGCACGCCCTCTATCGAGCTCTGGATGCTCGACTTCTCGGGGCGATAGTCCGCGTCCTCCGAAAAACCGAAACCGAAGAGCGGGTACGACCGCCCGTCCTTTCCGCGGAGGATGGTACGGCCGTACTCGTCGTCGCAGTTGACGATCCCGGCGCGCCGGCCCTTTCCGGAGCGGCCGAGCAGGTCGAAGAGCAGGAGCTTCGAGGCGAAGTAATCCTCGAAAGTCAGGTGGAAATCGAGGTGGTCGCGCGTCAGGTTGGTAAAGATCCCGGCGTCGAACTCGACGTCGTCGACGCGGCCGAGCTTCAGGCCGTGCGAGGAGACCTCCATCACCAGCGCGTCGACGCCGTCGTCCGCCATTGCGCGCATCATGGCCTGCACGTCCCTCGATTCGGGAGTGGTATTCGGCGCGGGGACCTCGCCGCCCTTCCATCGGTAGTTGATCGTCCCGATGACGCCGACCTCGCGGCCTGCCTCTTTTAAAATCGACTCCAGCATGTAGGTAATGGAGGTCTTGCCGTTGGTGCCGGTGACTCCGATTACCAGCATGCCGGACGAGGGCGCGCCGTAGAACGCGGACGAAAGCGCCGAGAGCGCCCTTCGCGTATCGGGCGAGACGATGAGGACGGCTTTCCCGGCAAGGTCGCCGAACTCCGCGGCCCTGGCGGCGGAAACCACCACAGCGGAGGCGCCGCGGGCTACGGCGTCGCGCACATACGAGTGCCCGTCGCTCTGCGTCCCCTCGATCGCTAAAAAGAGCTAACCGGGGACCACCCCGGCCTAATTATACTAAATAGAAGATATCACGACCCCGGAATTCCCCGCGACCGGAGACACAACGCGCGCGCTTCTTTCGAGAAGCCCGGCGAGACGCGCCGTTCGTTGTGGGGGCTTACTTGCCATCACTCTTTTTCCCTTCATGCACCACGATAATATCCGACGGACGGAGCTCACGCATCCCGTTCAGGCGGGCGTACCGTTCGGCCACGTCGGCCCTCCGGTAGCGTTCGATCGCCGCGCGCAGGCGGTCGTTCTCCATCAGCAGGCGCTTCTCGACCGCGGCGTTCTCCCGGTAGGCCATCTTCATCTTCATCACCTCGACGTTCTGCCACACGTACAGCAGCACGAAGATGATTACGCCCGTAACTATGCCGAAGTACTTTATGACGCCCTCCCTATTTTCTCGCACACCCGCATTTTCGCGCTGCGCGCGCGCCTGTTTTCCGCACGCTCCTCTTCTCCCGGCACAAGCGGCTTTCTGGTGAGTATCCTCACCATCGGCGAGCCGGTACACCGGCAGTGGCGGGGCTCCTCGCCGCACTCGCATCCGGCGGCCATCCTGCGAAACGCGTCCTTCACCAGTCGGTCTTCGAGCGAATGAAACGAGATCGCTATTATCCTGCCCCCCTCGGAGAGAACGCGCACCGCGTCCCGAAGAGTCGCGCCGATGGCCGCGAGCTCGTCGTTTACCGCGATGCGAAGCGCCTGGAAAACCCTGGTTGCCGGATGGATGGTGCGCACGTGATAGCGCGCGGGGATGGCGCGAAGCACCAGCTCCGCGAGCTCGCCGGTCGTTTCAATGGGCCCCGCGCCGCGGCGTTCGACTATGCGCCGGGCGATCCGCTTCGCCCAGCGTTCCTCTCCATATGTAAGGATGATATCTGTCAACTCCTTTTCCCGTGCCGAGTTTACAATGCGCGCCGCGTCCGTCTCGAGACGCGGATCCAGCCGCATGTCGAGCGGCTCGTCGCCGCGGAAACTGAATCCCCTGCCGCTTTTATCCAGATGAAAGGAAGAAATCCCGAAATCGTAGAGCACACAGCGCACGCGCCCCTCAACGCCTGCCAGGTTTCCGCCTATGTTCGCAAAATTGTCGTTTATCACCGTAAACCTTTCCCCGAACACCGCAAGCCGCTCCCGCGCCACGGCCAGAATCTCCGGATCGCGTTCGAAGGCGATCACCCGAACCTCGGGAAACGCGCCGAGAATGAGCTCCGAATGCCCCCCCTCGCCCAGCGTGCAGTCCACCACCACATCGCCCTCGCGCCGCGGAATGCCGGCGATGAAATCGAGCACCTCCCGGTGCATCACCGGGGTGTGGGCGAAGGGCCCGTTCGAATCCTCGTCCGTATTATGTCTCATTATCTGTTGCGGCTCTCCCCCGAAAGCCGTCGTGACACGACTAAAAGCCCAGATCCTTCGCGAAAGCGTTAAGGGCCTCGCCGTCGGGCCTGTATCTGTCATAGACCTCGCTGCCCCATATCTCGATCCTGTCGTACAGGCCGAGCATCGTCACGTCCTTATCGATCTCGGCGTATTCCTTGAGATACGCGGGCAGCATGATCCTGCCCTGCTTGTCGAGCTCGCACTCGCTCGCACCCCCCATAAGAAAGCGAAGGCGCATCCTGTTCATGGGGTCGGACTGCGAAAGCGGCTGGAGCCTGTTCGCCACGAACTCCCTCCAGTCCTCTTCCCTAAAGGCCATGATGCACTTGTCGAAACCGTGGGTAATGATGAGCTTGTTTATTATCGCGTTCTCGCCGAACGCTTTGCGCAGCTTTACGGGGATGGCCACCCTTCCCTTTTCGTCGAGCGCCGGATGATATTCCCCCATAAACACGCAAAAATCACCCCTATCCCACCATTTTTACGCCCCGGCTCAACACAAATCCCCACTTATCCCCACAAGAGCACCACAATGAGACATAATTGTCAAGAAAAAAAATATATACCGGGGTGATACAGGCGTTTTTTTAGGGTTTTGGGGGTGATGGGATGGCGCGCCCGGACCGCACGCGGCGGATCAGGGCTTCTCGTTGACGAAAATCCACGGGACCACGTTCGCCCAGACCGCGACCGCGGTGATCTCGCCCTTGTTTGTCATACGATGGCGCTTGTAGCTCTCGAAGCTGATGCTGTCGCCGGGCTGCATGGTGAAGACATTGTCTTCGATCTCGATGGAAAGCTCGCCCTTGAGAAGGTAGCCGCACTCGAGCCCCTCGTGCTCGTACATACGCTCGCCGGACGAACTGCCGGGAGGAAACTCGATGATGATGACCTCCATGTCGCGGGAACCGGGGGTGAGCAGGCTGTAGCGCACGTTTCCCTCGGTGATGATCTTCTTGTGGGTGCCCTTTTTAATGATCGGAGAGGCCTGGTTCTTCGTCTCGTATTCGAAGAGCAGCCCGATGGGGATCTCGAAGACGTCGGCGATCGACTTGAGTGTGGAGAGCGACGGATTGGCCTTGCCGCGCTCGATCTGGCTGATCAGGCTCGGCGTGGCGTGGATCATATCGGCGAGCTTTTTAAGGGTGATCTCGTTCTTCTTGCGGTAGTACTGTATTTTCTTTCCGATATTGAGTACGAGTTCGTCCATCAGCCCTCTTTGTGCCGGAGAAATGTGATCGTATCGACCGCCCGAAACCGTTACCCGGGACGTTCCGGGAAACCATGCGGGATTTTAAAATACGGAATTATTCATAGCATAAAACGACGGTTTTAAGCACATTTTTTTGTATTCTAACAGAGGGCGTAATAATTTCAATAAAAAAATGAACACCCGGGCGGGCCGGCATGATTCAGATGACACCTTGGCGCGATCGCACCGTATGGTCGGGTATTTTTTTCTTGACGATGATACGCGCAGTTAGTACGTGTACGTATATGCGGGTGTAATTCAGTGGTAGAATTTCAGCCTTCCAAGCTGATAGCGTGGGTTCGATTCCCATCACCCGCTCATAGAGGACCCCGGCGAGGCCGGGGTCCTCTGCGTATTCGGCTATCGGTCGGCAGGCGGCGTGAGAACGAGCGTATGCCGTGCCGCTTTTTCGCCCCTATCCCTGGACCAGAGCATGGATCGGTACGTCCCTTTTCGCCACGGATCGATCATATCGCCGTACCAGGGGCTTTTGGGGTGCCCGCTCTGTCCCGAGCTGTTCATGCTGACGTTCGCCCCGAAATCGCCCATGTCGACGATCAGGCGCATTGAGGGAATGGTTCGCACGGAAAAATCTCCCGTCGAGGCGTCCCACATCATATTGTTTACGCACTCGGTCGAGCCTCCCACCGGCACGGGCCCCCTGTTGACGATCCGCTCGAGCAGTCCTATCTTGCTGGCCCCCAGGGGCGTACTCACGAAGGTCGCCCGGTGCAGATCGCCCCAGTGCCATTTTTCCCGGTTTTTACCCATGGCGGCGACGGCGTCGCCGTAACCGTGCCTGAATGCCTCAAGGAGCGCATCGTCGCGCGTTTCCACCCTGTCCTTTGTCGCGGGATCATCCCACCAGACGTCCTTCGGCCTTTGCAATAACAGCTTGACCGCCCACATCTCCTTGTCGCCGGCCTCAGATTTCGCGACATCGCCAAGCCGCGCCTGGAAGACCCGCGAGGCGAGGCTTTTCCAGAACATGGCATAGAGCGCCGCCCGCGGGCTCTCCTCCGTGAAGCGACGGTCCCATTCCATCAGCCAGTCGCGCGCGGCGGCCAGGTCCCGGTCGTCGATCTTCAGACGCTTGAGCCAGGGAAGCACCTCTCCCGCGCTCAGATGCAAAGTGTCGCCCTGCATCGTCTGGCAGGTCTTCGTAGTGTGAGGGGCCAGCTCCTTGATGAGCTGAGTGATACGCTCTCCGCGGTAGCCGTATATCCATTTATTGTATCTGCTGCCGAAGTTCGCGTTTACCGCGCCGCCGAGCCGGTTGTTCAGCGCGGCATAGTATTCCGGCGGGGCCACCTCCTGGTTCGCGGCGACTATAAAGCCCCGCTCCGGATTGTACGCCCGGGGAAGCAGGTCGTAGGGTATATATCCTTTCCACTCGAATCGCGAGTCCCAGCCCGGCGCGGGCGTCTGACCGGTGGATCCCGCCGGGCGGAAGGGGATCCTTCCGGGCATCTGGTAGCCGATATTTCCCTTCGTGTCGGCGTAGATAATGCTCTGCGAGGGGCAGTCCCAGTTCTTCAGCGCGTCGCGGAACTCCTTCCAGTTCCTTGCTTTATTGAGGCCGATAATGGCCAGGGCAATGCGGCCCGGCTCGAGCGCGGTCCATTTCAGCGCGCGCGGGTCCTCGTTGTTGAAGCCGGCGAGTTTTCCGGTTTCCGGATCGTACTTGTTGTCGTTGATGATCGGGCCCAGGTGCGTTACGCGCACGGTGATCTCGATTACGGGTTTTCCGTTTCCGAACGCGATGGTTTCCTTTCGAGTAGTCATATCGCGCCATGCGCCGTTCCACCTGTACTGCAGCGGGTTCGCGGGATTGACCCGTATCAGGTACTGATCGTTAACGTCGGGATAGACATTGGTGGTCCCCCAGGCGATATCGGCGTTATGACCGACCACCACGCCGGGGTTGCTCGAAAAGGTGAATCCCTCCACATCGAAGGGTCTGCCCGTGCCGTCGTCGGCGGCGTGTAACACGACCTCGTACCATATGGAAGGCATCTGTATGCCGAGATGCGGATCGTTCGCCAGAAGGGCCCGGCCGCTTTTTGTCATCTTCCCGCTCACCACCCAGCTG
>CAZEAH010000041.1:0-6258 GCA_964510075.1 uncultured Leptospirales bacterium
GCGTGGCGTTAACCCCCTCGACGATGGGCCTGAACTCGAAGTTGATCTTTTCCGGATCGGCGCGCGTATCGAGCTTTCCGCCAACGGCCGCGTCGGTCAGGCGCTTCGTTTCGGAAAGAAGCGTCGAAAGGATCCGCGCGATGTTCCGATACAGGAAGAGCCCAAGGCCGAGGGCTATGATCACACCGAGCACGCAGATCAGAATGGTCACTATGGTCGAGTTGCGCGCGAGCGCCGTGTTCTCGTGCGCCCTGTCCATAGCCTGTTTGGAATTATGTTCGAGGAGCTTGGACAGAAGCGGCGGAAGCTTGGCACCCTGTGCCCCGGCCTCGCCGAGGACGCGTATAGCCTCGTCCCGGTTGTTGTCTCTCGTGTAGCGGAGAATTTCATCCCTCATCTGGTTATATTTTACAAGCTCGGTTCTGAAGGAGGCTATAATCTCCTTGTCTTCCGAAGATTTAGCTAGGGACTCGTACTTTTTGAGCGCCTCTTCCCACTTCTTATCCACTACTGCCACATCGGCCAGACGCTGGCTTACGTCGCGGTTGAGGAGGAACCTTTCATAAAGCGCCACGATTACGAGTATCCGCATGTTGAGGACGCTCTCCTGCAGTTCTGATACCGCTCCAAGGCCGACGACGTTTTCTTCGTACATCGCCTCGCCCGCTGAGCTGATGCGCAGGATGTTGGTTATACCGATGACCCCCACCAGCGCCGCGATTACCGTGAGCACGAGAAAACCGGAAATGATCTTCGTGCCCAGTTTCATGTTCTTAAGCATGTGACCCTCCTCTGGATGCTTTTTGTTCAGTATAAAGTCATCGGCCCGTCCGGTACCGTCCATGGCCGTCCTCCGGTCCACCGCTCAGCCCTTCCTTGCGACCTTGAAAAACGCTATTGTATCCTGCAACTGCCTCGACTGCGCGAAGAGCGACTCGGCGCTGGCCGCCATCTCCTCGGACGCGCCCGCGTTCTGCTGGATCACCTGGTCGAGCTGCTGTATCGCCCTGTTGATCTGCTCCGCCCCGCCGAACTGCTCCTTCGACGCCGCGTTGATATCCTGAACGAGGTCCGCCGTCTTCTGGATGTCCGGCACAAGCTTCGAAAGGAACGTGCCGGCGCGTTCGGCCACGCGCACGCTGGTTCCCGAGATCTTGGTGATCTCGGCCGCGGCCTCCTGGCTGCGCTCGGCGAGCTTCCTCACCTCCGTCGCCACCACCGCAAAGCCCTTGCCGTGCTCGCCCGCGCGCGCCGCCTCGATCGTCGCGTTCAGCGCGAGAAGATTGGTCTGGTAGGCGATATCTTCGATAATGGTGATCTTCGAGGCGATGTCCTGCATCGCGCGTACCGCCTCCGTCACCGCCTCGCCGCCCTCGCGGGCGTCCGAGGCCGCCTTGGTCGCTATGCCCTCCGTGGCCTGCGCGTTCTCCATGTTCTGCTGGATGTTCGCGCTCATCTCCTCCATGCTCGAGGAGACCTCCTCCGCCGCCGCCGCCTGCTCGGTCGCGCCGCTGGACATCTGCTGCGCCGTCGACTGAAACTCGTTCGCGCTCGAGGCCACGCTGTCGGAGGCGCTCTTGACGTCGATAACAACCTGGGTGAGCCCTTCCACCATCATGCGCAGGGCTTTCATCAACTCGTCCTGCTGGGAACGCTCTTTCACCTGCACAAGGAGATTCCCGGAGGCTATTTCGCTGGCGGCCCTTGTAATGTCGCTCATCGCGCCTCTCACCTGCTCCAGGTTATTATTGATCGTTAGGAAATTCTCACGCTCGTGTTGAGTATACTGGTCCGCTTCGGCCACCTCAGATTTGAAATTGATATCGCCTATCGCCAGCTTCTGCAGATTTGCGGCCAGGCGTTCGACTTCCTTCTGGTTGTACTTCTGTACGCGCAGTTTCTGGGTGATGTCCTGGACGACCTCGATATGGCCGACGCGCTCCCCTTTCTTGTTCTGGATATAGGCCGAATCGACCTGGAAATCCATATCGACGCCAGGCTGATTGAATGTGGATGTCTGCTGACCCCGACGCAGACACGCTATTCCGCAGCGATCGGTACCGCAGATGTCGGCGCCCCACTCCCTGCACTGGTGGCCTATAACATCAGCACGTTTCTTTCCCGTGATCTCTTCCGCCGCTTTGTTGACAAACGTCCAGTTCATGTCCATGTCGGTGACCGAAATGGGCCACGGGATGGAATCCAGCAACTGCTCGAACCAGAAGACCTTCTCCACCACAACATCCAGCGTCTGATTGACCCCGTTGACGATTCGGGCGAAATCTCCCTGGTGCTTTGATGCGTCGGCGCGAGTTTCGAATCTTCCCGCCACCGCCGCGTCGACCAGCATTTTCGAGTCAGTGATCAGCAGATTGACCGCGTCGATCGCCTGATTCAGGTTGTTCTTGATCTCGTTAAAATCGCCCTGATAGCTATCCGTGATTTTAGAAGGAATATTGCCTTTCGAGATCCGGTCGACGTACTCCGCCGCGACGTTCAGCGGTCCGATGACCGCGTCGAGCGTGGCGTTAACCCCCTCGACGATGGGCCTGAACTCGAAGTTGATCTTTTCCGGATCGGCGCGCGTATCGAGCTTTCCGCCAACGGCCGCGTCGGTCAGGCGCTTCGTTTCGGAAAGAAGCGTCGAAAGGATCCGCGCGATGTTCCGATACAGGAAGAGCCCAAGGCCGAGGGCTATGATCACACCGAGCACGCAGATCAGAATGGTCACTATGGTCGAGTTGCGCGCGAGCGCCGTGTTCTCGTGCGCCCTGTCCATAGCCTGTTTGGAATTATGTTCGAGGAGCTTGGACAGAAGCGGCGGAAGCTTGGCACCCTGTGCCCCGGCCTCGCCGAGGACGCGTATAGCCTCGTCCCGGTTGTTGTCTCTCGTGTAGCGGAGAATTTCATCCCTCATCTGGTTATATTTTACAAGCTCGGTTCTGAAGGAGGCTATAATCTCCTTGTCTTCCGAAGATTTAGCTAGGGACTCGTACTTTTTGAGCGCCTCTTCCCACTTCTTATCCACTACTGCCACATCGGCCAGACGCTGGCTTACGTCGCGGTTGAGGAGGAACCTTTCATAAAGCGCCACGATTACGAGTATCCGCATGTTGAGGACGCTCTCCTGCAGTTCTGATACCGCTCCAAGGCCGACGACGTTTTCTTCGTACATCGCCTCGCCCGCTGAGCTGATGCGCAGGATGTTGGTTATACCGATGACCCCCACCAGCGCCGCGATTACCGTGAGCACGAGAAAACCGGAAATGATCTTCGTGCCCAGTTTCATGTTCTTAAGCATGTGACCCTCCTCTGGATGCTTTTTGTTCAGTATAAAGTCATCGGCCCGTCCGGTACCGTCCATGGCCGTCCTCCGGTCCACCGCTCAGCCCTTCCTTGCGACCTTGAAAAACGCTATTGTATCCTGCAACTGCCTCGACTGCGCGAAGAGCGACTCGGCGCTGGCCGCCATCTCCTCGGACGCGCCCGCGTTCTGCTGGATCACCTGGTCGAGCTGCTGTATCGCCCTGTTGATCTGCTCCGCCCCGCCGAACTGCTCCTTCGACGCCGCGTTGATATCCTGAACGAGGTCCGCCGTCTTCTGGATGTCCGGCACAAGCTTCGAAAGGAACGTGCCGGCGCGTTCGGCCACGCGCACGCTGGTTCCCGAGATCTTGGTGATCTCGGCCGCGGCCTCCTGGCTGCGCTCGGCGAGCTTCCTCACCTCCGTCGCCACCACCGCAAAGCCCTTGCCGTGCTCGCCCGCGCGCGCCGCCTCGATCGTCGCGTTCAGCGCGAGAAGATTGGTCTGGTAGGCGATATCTTCGATAATGGTGATCTTCGAGGCGATGTCCTGCATCGCGCGTACCGCCTCCGTCACCGCCTCGCCGCCCTCGCGGGCGTCCGAGGCCGCCTTGGTCGCTATGCCCTCCGTGGCCTGCGCGTTCTCCATGTTCTGCTGGATGTTCGCGCTCATCTCCTCCATGCTCGAGGAGACCTCCTCCGCCGCCGCCGCCTGCTCGGTCGCGCCGCTGGACATCTGCTGCGCCGTCGACTGAAACTCGTTCGCGCTCGAGGCCACGCTGTCGGAGGCTTCTTTCACCTCGGTTACGATCCGTATCAGCCCGTCCACCATTTTACTCAGGGCCTGCATGAGGCGGTCGCGCTCGGAGCGCACCCTGACGGTAACATCCAGGTTACCGCCCGCAATCGATTCGGCGAGGTCCGTCACCTCGTTCATGGAATTGCGCAACTGGTCCATTCTTTCGTTGGCGATCACCTGTTTCCCCGGAAGGGGCTTCAGCACGGGCGTAAAATCCCCCTCAGCGTAGCTTCCCAGAATGCCGAGGATCATGAGAATATTGTCGATATGCAGTTTGACCGCTTCGTTTACGCCCTCGGCCACCTGGCGGAAAGCGCCGGTGAATTTTTCCGCCGGGATAAATGCCTCGATATCACCGGCCCTCTGGCCTTCGTACATTATGCGCATTTCATTAATCACGTTCAGCAGATTGTTTCTCAGCAGGTCGAAGCGCTCGTTGGCGATTGCGGCCTTTCCGGGGAATTTTCTGAGCACCGGCTCGAAATCCCCCTCGGCGTAGGATTTCGCGAGGTCGAGCATGGTCAGAATGGCTTCCACATGAAACCGGGTCGTGTCCACAAATCCCTGTGTCATCACGTGGTAGACCCCGGCAAACTTCGACGTGTCGAGGAAATAATCCACCTCGCCCGCCCTGTGCTGTTCGTCCATATATTTAATCTCGGAGACCACCCTGTCAAAAGTCTCAATGAGCATATTGATGTTGTTCTTGATCTCGTTGAAGTCTCCGTTATACGAATCCGTGATCTTCGACGGAATGTCGCCCCTGGAAATCCGGTCCACATACTCGGCGGCCACGTTCAGCGGTCCGATGACCGCGTCGAGCGTGGCGTTAACCCCCTCGACGATGGGCCTGAACTCGAAGTTGATCTTTTCCGGGTCGGCGCGCGTGTCGAGCTTTCCTCCCACCGCCGCGTCGGTCAGGCGCTTCGTTTCGGAAAGCATGGTATGTATCACCCTGTTGATACCGAGCGACACAAAATAGATCATCGCAAGGACAAGCCCGAGCGCCAGAATGCCGATAAATACGGCGTAGTTGCGTATGCTTCGCGCCTCCGCCAAGACCCTTTCCATTGAGATGGAAATGATGAACGACCAGGCCTTCTGCGCCTTTCCGATGAATATGGGGACGCCGACGAAGTGCGAGGTCTCGCCCGTGGCCAGCGATTTCTTCTGCATGGTAAAGGACTCATTTTTGGAAACGCGTTCGCGCAGGCCGTATTTGGCGTCGTCGGCCTTGTTAAGTTCGAAGAAGTTCTTGCCGACGTTTTCCTTTTTCCCTCCGTGCGCCACGTACCGGCCGTTGTTGCCGATAAGAAAGGCATATCCCGTTTCAAAGGGCTTTATTTTGGCAATTAACTCCTGGAACCTGTCGAGCGCGATATCGATCCCCGCCACACCGACCACGCGCTGTCCCATGCGGACAGGCACGGCGACGCTGGTGATCATTGTGCTCTTGCCGGCCACCTCGTAGCTGTACGGGTCGAGCACCACCTCCTGTCCGCTGTTTCTTGCGAGCAGGTAATAGTCGCCGGGGCCGGATTTCTCGTAATCCACCAGCGGCTCGAGCTGTATCCTTCCGGCTCCCCGGTTCCAGTAGGGGATAAACCGTCCGGTTCGGTCGTGACCGGGAGTCTGCGCGAACACCCGGTCGTTTCCGTCGAGCGCGTTGGGCTCCCAGCATGTCCAGACGCCGAGGAATTCGGGGTTCTTTTCGAGCACTCCCCTCAGTATGGCATTGAACTGGTCACGGCTCGCCGCACCGCCGGCGGCCATCGCCTCAAAAACCTGCGCCATGGTACGGGCGGCGTCCATGGCGACTTCCATTTCGGCTTTGATGGCATTGCCCCTGTCGTGCGCGATTGATTCCGCGTACCTGAATGCCGACTCTTTCGCGAAGTCTGAGGTCCGCACGGTTACGATACCGATCGTTATGACGAAGGCCGCGAGCACCACCCCGCCCACGGATACGAGTATTCTGGTCTGCAGCCTCATTCTGTCGAACTTCAGCATGGTATCCCTCCTTTATCCCTTCAGGCGCTTCGATACGCGCGGCGCCCGGCGCCACGGCGGATGTTTTCAAGCGATCGGCGCAGGATTGACCGCGCGCCGGCCGTAATCGGATCGTCATGCCCGGAGTAGATGGTCTCGACCGGAAG
>CAZEAH010000041.1:6268-11647 GCA_964510075.1 uncultured Leptospirales bacterium
AACCGCGACAAACTCCGCGGAATACGTCCCGTTGGAGGACTGTATGTTGACGGGGCTGTCGCCGCTGAACAGCACCCCCTCTGATTCCGAATACAGAAATATCGAATCGTTCGAATGCCCCGGTACGTGTATCACCTCGAAGTCCGCGTCCCCCATGCGGATGACCTCGCCGTTTGCGAGCGGACTTCCCGCCCCCTCGACTTTTCCGAACGAGCGCACGATCGGATCGAAGCGACGTTTTATTGCCGTCAGGCCCGCAGCGTGGTCGAAGTGGGAGTGCGTGAGCACCACCTGCTCCACCGGCCTTTTCCCGACACCGGTCGATATCGATTCGATCTCCCCGATCACGAATCCGTCCTGTCCGATGTCCACAAGCGTGTTCACGTCGGCCAGAGCGTTCCAGGATCCCAGCACCAGGTAGGCGTTGCACGAATAGAGCTCCGGATTGCTTTTCAGCCTGACGACCTTCATCGCCCGCCCTCCACCTTCCGGTGCACCTGCCCGTCGGACACCACCTGCTCGAAAAGGCCCGCGGCCTCTTCCGGCATCTTCTGCGTCTGCTCGGTCACGAACAGGCCGTCGTGCGCGAGCGAGCGATGAAACATCCGTATGACCTCCACGCGCTCGGCCGGCTGGAAATGAAGAAGCACGTTTTTGCAGATGATAAGGCTGAAATCGTCGCCTATCGGCTCGAGCGAGAGCAGGTCGTGCCGCATGAAGCTGACGGATTTTTTAATGTTCTCGTCGATGCGGAAAAAACCGGGGCGTCCGTTCGGTTGGAAATACTTTTTAAAGATGTCCTCCGGTATGCGCGAGAGCGGTTCCTCGGGGTACACGCCCTCGGCGATGATTTTGTCGAAGCCGCCGCTCTCGTCGATATCGCTCGCGATAATCAACACGTTCCTGAAGCCGAAACGGCCCATGCTTTCGGCTAGCATTATCGCCAGCGAATAGGGCTCCGGACCCATGGCGCATCCCGCGTCCCATATCCGGACCCTGCTCCGCCCCGAGGCGTAGGGCACCAGATGGCGCACCGCCAGATCCAGAACGTGCATGTCCCTGAAGAAATACGTAAAGGCCATCTTCCGCCCCTATGCCTGTTTCCTCGTTTTAAGCCCGTACCTGAACGCGTAATTGCCCCGCTGGGAGGCCGGGACCTTTATCCTGTCACCGAAAAAGCCTATGGCGCCGTAAAGGTCGAACACCCTGAGCACCGCCGGGCTGTGCCCGACAAGCGAGAGCGCCTTGCCGCTCTTTACGGCCTCGCGCTTCAGCGCCACAAACAGCTGAAACCCCGCGGTGTCCATCTCGCTCACTTCAGAGAGGTCGATTTCCATCGACTGTACCGCCTTCATATGCTTCAACAGCTCCTCGCGCAGGCGCGCAACCGTGTAGATGCCCGCCTCTCCCTGGATGCTGGCGGAGATATGATTGTTCTTCTTCCTGCCCGCCTTTATCTTCACCCTTTCATCCATAGCCGCACTCTCCCGCCGTCTGATCAGGCCATCAGCTTCTGCACCGCCGAAAGCAGGCGGTCCGGGGTAAAGGGCTTCACCATCCAGGCCTTAACGCCCGCCTCCTTCCCCTCGGCCTTCTTGTCTTCGCCCGATTCCGTGGTGAGCATGATGACCGGCGTGAACTTGTACGCCGCGTAGGCCTCGTCGTTCTTCAGGGCCTTCACGAAGGCGATGCCGTCCATCTCGGGCATGTTCACGTCGCAGATTATCAGATTGATTTTCGCGCCGGAGAGCTTCGCGAGGGCGGTCTTGCCGTTGTCCGCCTCGACGACCTCGTACCCGCTCTCCTTCAGCGAGAACGCCAGGAGCTGCCGCACGCTCTCGGAATCGTCGATGATCAGTATGGTCTTGCTCATGTTCCCACCTCGTATAAATGGTAATATTCCGCGCGGCTCACTCTTCCGCCGCGTCCCTGCCGCTTCGTTCGCTGAACATCCGCTGGACTTTGTCGATGAGATCGTCCACGTTGACCGCCAGGATGCCCTCGAACTGTCCCCCCCGCGAAAGCTTGTGCCTTAGTTCCCTCTCGTACTCCTCCGACTCGGAGGAGTAGAGAATGATGCCGTGGAACGTACCGAGCGACGACTTCAGGCGGCGAAGCAGCTCATCAGGCTGAACGTTCACCTGGTTGTAATTCATGATGACGTAGTCCGGGAAGACGTCGGTCGCCTGCCACAGCGCGTTGACCCCGTTCTCGCTCACAAAAATGTGGTCGCGCTCGAAAAACTCCGCGAGGGTGGCCACAAGGGTCTTCCTCAGATCATCGTTCGGCTCGACAATAAGGACTTTCTCGGTACGTGAACCGGGCATCTCACCGTTCGGGAACCGCCTTCCCGCTCCTCGCGATATTCGAAAGGGCGCGCACCTACCCTTCCCTGATAGTACGATACTCCGTCCGTGTCCAAAAACAATACGGCGGGGTGCGTAAACTCATAAAAGGAGGGGTATATTGTTCCGGGGTGAAACGACTACACCCGCGCGGCCGAAGGTATAGGGGGGCTAAGGTAAAAGAATTAGAGACATAACGGAGGAACATCAGGGCTCGACAAGCCCGTTCTTCACCGCGTATTTAACAAGGTCAGCCACCTTGTGAATATCCAGTTTCTTCATGATGTTCGACCGGTGTACCTTGACGGTCTTGTCGGAGATCCACAGCGTGGAGGCGATCTCCGCGTTGGAGCGCCCCTCGGCTATGAGTTTTAAAATTTCGCGTTCCCGTATGGACAGCGCGGAGAACCGCGAATCCTTCCTGTTCGCGCCCTCCCGGGCTCCCGGCGCGATATAATCGGTCACGATCTTGCGCGTGATGCGCGGGCTGAGGTAGATGTTCCCCTTCGCGACCTCGGCGACGGCGCGCAGCAGGTCGTCGCCGGCGTTATCTTTAAGAACATAGCCGTTGACCCCCAGCCTTAAAAGCTCGCTGACGTATTCCTCGTTGTCGTGGCGGGAGAGGATGATGACGCGCGTCTCCGGAACGTATTTTTTGATCTGGCGGGATATCTCGATCCCCGTCATGCCCGGCATGGAGATGTCGATGATGGCGATGTCCGGCTTGAGCTTTTCGATCATGCCCAGGGCCTCGCGCCCGTCACCGGACTCGCCCGTCACCTCGTACCCGGGCACGCTGCCCAGAATATAACGGAGTCCCTCGCGGAGAATGGCGTGGTCGTCGGCGAGAAAGATCCTCGTTTTATTCATTGCCCCCTCCCAGCGGAATCCACACCGCTATTCTCGTACCCCGGCCGGGCCGGGAGCTTATGCCCACCTCCCCGCCGAGCGCTTCCGCCCGCTGGCGAAGGTTCGACAGGCCGAAACCTTTGTTCACCTCGCCCAGGCGTTCCGCGTCGAAACCCGAACCGTCGTCCTCCACGGCCAGCACAACCGCCCTGCCCGCTCCCGGGCGCGAAAGCTCGATACCGACCCGGCCCGCCCCGGAATGGCGTAAGATATTGGAAAATATCTCCTGAACCATCCGGTAAAGGTTTACCTCAAGATCGTGGGGCAGTTTCCCCACCTCGAGGTTCTGGCTTGTCTCGATGCCGATAGCTTCCAGATAGTTCTTCGCGTACCACCGGACCGCCGCCTCCAGGCCGAGGTCGCTCAATATGGAAGGATACAGCCCCGTATAGACCTCCCGCAGCTCCTGGCTCGCCTTGTCGATAAACTGCAGGCCCATGTCGAACCGCTCCCGGTATTTCCTGCGGTCCTTCTGGAACGCGCTGAAATTGAGCTTCGCGGCTATGATGGTCTGGCCCACGCCGTCGTGCAGATCGCGCGCCACCTTCTGCCTCTCCTTTTCCTGGGAGGTCATAATCTCCCGGGAAAGCCGCTTGATCTCCTCGGCCGCCCTCCGGTGCTCCGTAACGTCGGTGATGAATACCGCAAGGCGCGAGAGCGTGCCGTCGCGGTCGACGATGGGATACACGTAGTCGTTATACAACGATCCGGACTCCCGGTGTTCGAAGCGCACGGGCCGCGCGATGCGCAGGGCCTCCGCTATCCGTTTGCGGAAAAGCTCCGCCGTGGCGGCGGGCAGAAAGTTGTACACGCACGAGCCGGCGAGAGCATCCGGACTGCTGTCCAGATATTTCGACAGCGACTCGTTCGATGCGATGATGGTGCCCTTGGCATCGATCAGAAACAGCGCCTCGGGATTGGCGTTGATGAGAGTACGCAGGGTCTGTTCGCTTTCGCGCAGGGCCTCCTCGGCGCGCTTGCGGTCGGTGACATCCTCCACGATCGCCACCGCGAACACCGGCCGGCCGTCCCCGTCATACACGTGCGAAGCGGTCACCCGCCCCCAGACGATTCCGCCGTCCCTGGCCAGGTAGCGTTTTTCGAGGCTGTAGCCGCTCAGCTTTCCGCTCAGCGTCTGGGTGATGAGCTCGAGCTCGGCGTCGAGATCGCCGGGATGCGTGATGTCCTCGAAACGGAGTGACCGGATCTCGCTTTCCGAATACCCCAGCATCTGGCGAAACGCCTGGTTCGCGCTCAAAATGAAATGGCTCCCGTGGGCGATCGTCACTATCCCCACGATGCTCTGCTCGAAAATGGACCTGTAGCGTTCCTCGCTCTCGCGCAGGGAGGCCTCCGCCTGCCTGCGCTCCATGATGTCTCGCGCTATCCCGACGGTTCCGTACACCTCGCCGCGCTCGTCGCGTATCGGCATCTTGATCGTCTCCACCCAGGTCTCCGCGCCGGCATGGCCGCTGATCTTCTCTTCGACGCGTATCTTGCGCCCCGACCGTACCACCTCCTCGTCGTCGGCCCGAAACTTGTTCGCGTACTCCGCTGACCATATATCAAAATCCGTCCTGCCGATCACCTCGTCTTCGGACAGACCGCACATCCGGGAAAACGCGTGATTGACCGCGATATACCTGCCCGAAGAGTCCTTCAGCCACGCCATGTCGGGGATATTGTCGAGAAGGGCCTTCCGCTGGCGTCGAACCTCGGCGAGATCCTCTTCGGCCAGCTTCTGCGCCGTTATATCCCGAATGGTGCCTTCAACGCCCGCCCTGTTCCCGAGGAAGTCGGTGTACGCCTGCGCGCTTATCGAGGCCCACAGCAGGCCACCGTCCTTTTTCCTCAGCTGCGCCTCGAAGTTTTCCAGATACCCGCTTCGATCAAGGATGTGGAGGGCCTCGGCGCGCCGCCGCGGTTCACCGTACAGCCGGGTAACCTCCATGCCGAGAATCTCCTCGGGCGCGTACCCCGCGACACGGCGTACCGACGGGGAAACCAGCACGAGCACCCCGTCCGCGTCGGTGCGGAAGAACACGTCGCGAATATTGTCGAACAGCCTCCGGTACTTTTCCTCGCTCGCCCGAAGCCTGCGGTCCATCGCGTGGCGGTAGAGGAC
>CAZEAH010000042.1:0-11589 GCA_964510075.1 uncultured Leptospirales bacterium
GGGAACACACTGCTCGGCTACGACGGCGCGGGCGTGGTCCTCGTCGAGGCGCTCCGATGCGGCGGCGCGGGCGCTCGCGTGCGCCTGATCAACGCCGAGGACATCATCGAAAGCCATGCCTTCGAAATCGCCGAAGGCGACTGGGACACCGTGGTGGTGGTGGACGCCGTTCGTTTCGGCGGAAGACCCGGAGACGTCATGTTCGGGGCCTTTTCCGAAACCGGTGATTTACTGAACGATTTTTCGACCCACAAGCTTTCGCTCAGGCTTTCCGAGTCCATCTGGCGCCGGAGCGGCAAGGAGACCTTCATCCTCGGCATCGAGCCCGGGAACGTCGATTTCGGTGCGGGACTCTCGGAGGCCGTGCGTAAGAGCGCCGAGACGCTCGGCGGCATACTACTTGAAGCAGTTAAACAGCACCCCGAAGGAGCATGTGTATGAGTGACCTTTATGGAAAACTGATTCTCGCGATGGCGATACTCCTCTGTTCGGCGGTCATTGTGCCGTGTATCGCCGAAAAACGCAGGCTGGCGGGCTGGCTCAATTTCGCCTTCGTCGCCGCCGCGGGGGCAATTTTACTCTCGATCAGCTACAGCGTCATATTCGTAAAGTCCCTCCCGACGCAACTCGTTTCGGTGGGGCCGCTCGACCTCTACTTCCTTCTGGACGGTTTTTCAGGCTTTTTCCTGGGGATAATCTCGATCATGGCGATCGTCAGCGCCTTCTATTCGATAGAGTACATGGAGCACTACGACGATTACGGCCTGAGGAGCTATTACGCCAATTATCCGATTTTCGTTCTGGGGATGGCGGGTATCGTCACCGTCGACGATCTCACGACGGGCTTCACCATCGCCTGGCAGGCGATGACGATAACCAGTTATTTCCTGGTGCGGTTCGAGCACCGGAAGAGCGAGATTGTGAGGGCCGCCAACAAATACCTCGTCCTCATGGAGCTCGCGTGGCTCTTTATAGTGATCGCCGCGCTGGCGGCCGGGAGTTCGTTGGGCGATTCGGTGCATTCGGTCACCCGCCTTCTCGGCGAAACCCACGGCGTACGGCCGTACTTTATCTACGGGCTCATCTTCCTGGGCTTCGGGTTCAAGGCGGCCGTGTTTCCCTTCGGGCAGATGTGGCTGCCCGACGCGCACTCTATCGCGCCCTCGCCCATAAGCGCGCTTCTTTCGGGCGTGATGATCAAGACAGGCGTGTACGGAATAATCCGCACCTTCTTCTGGATGGTGCCGCACAGCGAGAGCTTCCACTTCAGCGGGACCTTCTGGGGCGCGCTCATCGCATCCTTCGGGGTGGTGACGCTCTTTATCGGCACCGTGCAGTCCATGAAGCAGAGCCAGTCCAAGCGCCTGCTCGCGTATTCATCGATCGGTCAGGTGGGCTATATCATCTTCGGCATCGGCGCGGCGCTTTTTATGGTAAATTCCGAGAACGCATCGCTCCGGATGCTCGGACTTATCGCGCTCGTCGGTGTGGTCTATCACGTCCTCAATCACGCCGTGTTCAAGGGACTCTTGTTCCTCACAAGCGGCAGCGTGCTTTACAGCACCGGGACGAAGGACCTCAACAGGCTCGGAGGGCTCATCAACCTCATGCCGGTCACCGCGTTCGTCGCCGGCATCGCGTCGCTGTCCATCTCGGGCGTGCCTCCGTTCAGCGGCTTCGCGAGCAAGTGGACGCTGGTGTCGACGTCGCTTCTGGCGGGAGGCGAGGCGCTCTTTCTCGTCATCTTCGGCATCATCGCGCTCTTTACCAGCGCGGTGACGCTCTCGTGTTATGTGAAATTCTTCGGTATGACCTTCACCTCGGCGGGCGCCGAGTGGGGAGTAGGCAAGGAGGTGAAGGAGGTCCCGGCGGGAATGCTCGTCCCGAAACTCTTACTCACCGCGCTGTGCCTCCTCCAGGGGCTCATACCGTTCTTCTACTTTCAGACGATCATAGGTATTTTCGCCGGTTCGGGAGGATCGGCCGTTTCGGCGGCGTTCAGGAACCTCAGCGTGCAGGACCACGTCTTCAATTCGGCCATGGGAGTGTCGGTGAGCATTCCGGGGCTCTCCTCGGTCTCGTCGATCGCGGCGCCGGCGGTGCTTCTGGCCGTTTTCGCGGCGGCGTTCGTCATCGTGGCGCTCCTGCGAAGGGCCGGCGGCTCGAAGGAGCGTGAAGTCCCGACATGGCTCTGCGGTTACCAGGATCTGCACGACAAGACCCGGTACCGCGACAAGAGTATGTTCGCCGCGCTTAAAAACCTGCTCTATTGGACCGGCGGGAACGTAAAGGAATAAACAGGGCCATCCTTATTAAACGAGGTACGCTATGCCAGGCATTGAAGAGATCAAAAACGGCTTGAAGAAAAGTTTTAAGGACGCCGTCGTCTCCGTCGAGGAGCAGAACCCGACGCGGCTGTTCGTGGACATAAAAAGCGCCAAGGTGCGCGACATATCGAACGCGATCATCGCGATGGGCGGGCGGTACCTTGTCAGCGTGGGATATGACAACATCGCCCGCGATAAAACCCTGGGGCTCATCCACACCTTCGGGTTCGACCGGGACGGGATCTACCTCGCGCTCCGCACCTCGGTGCCCGAATCGAAGCCCGAGCTGGACTCCATCACCCCCGACATTCCCAACGCGGGATGGTCCGAGCGGGAGTACATGGACCTTCTGGGCATGAAGTTCACCGGGCATCCGAAGCCCAAGCGGCTCATTCTCGCCGACGACTGGCCGGCGGGCGTGCACCCGCTCCGCAAGGACATTCCGTGGAACCTCATGCCGCCGGCGGCCGAGGACGTCGCCTACCAGCTCGACGAGTGCCCGGAAGGCTGCAGCATCGTTCCGGTGGGCCCGTATCATCCGACCCTTCACGAGCCGGCGCATTTCGCCGTCTACGTCGACGGCGAGACCATTAAGGGAAGCGACTATCGCGGGTTCATGACCCACCGCGGCATCGAGAAGCTGTGCCAGACGCAGCTGACGTATAACGAGGTCCCGTTCGTCGCAGAGCGTATCTGCGGCATCTGCGGTTCCGTCCACGCGACGAGCTACTCGCAGGCGGTCGAGCTGGCCGCCGGCATCAAAATCTCGCGCAGGGCCGAGTACATCCGCACCATCATGCTCGAAATCGAGCGCATCCACTCGCACCTCCTGTGGCTCGGGGTCGCGGGGCACCTGATAGGCTTCGACACGGTGTTCATGCAGTCATGGCGCATCCGCGAGCCCCTCATGTGGCTGGGCGAGCGGATCACCGGCAACAGAAAGACCTACGGGATGATCGTTATCGGCGGCGTGCGCCGGGACATCACCCCCGAAATAAAAGAAGATATACTGAACGTAATCGGTAAAATCGAGGAGGAGCTCCTGACGGTCCAGAAGGCGATACAGGGCGACTCGGCCATACACCGGAGGACCAAAGGCGTGGGCTACGTTTCGACCGAGGATACGAAGCTCTGGAGCCTGGTCGGCCCCGTCGCCCGGGCGCGGAACGTGGACATCGACGTGCGGCGCGACTATCCGTACGCGGCGTACGACGAAATGAAGTTCGATGTACCGGTCTTCGATTCCAACGACGTGTGGGCCACCGTGCTGGTGCGCCTGCTGGAAACCTTCGAATCGATCAAGATAATCCGCCAGTGCCTTGACAGGATGCCGAACGACGGTCCGATCCTCACGGAGCTCGATGCGCCCATTCCGGCGCTCAAACACGGCCTGGCCGCCGTGGAGGCTCCCCGCGGCGAGGTGGTGCATTACGTCATCACCGGCGAGGAGAACGCGCCGGAGCGCTGGCGCGTGCGCGCCCCGACGTATCCCAATCTCCAGGGGGTGCCGCTCATGCTGCTGGGCAACCAGCTGGCGGACGTGCCGATCATCATCGGCAGCATAGACCCGTGTTTCTCCTGTACGGACCGGATGGAGATAGTGAACCTGCGCTCGGGCGCGGCGAAGACCGCCTCGCAGGGCGAGCTTGAAGAGCTCTCACGGAATAAACGATAGAGGAAAGCGTATGGATATCCTGACAGCCGTGATTAACGTGGTGATTTTCCTGGCGCTCGCCCCGCTTTTCGAGGGCGTTGTGCGAAAGCTCTACGCCAAGGTGCAGTCCCGCATGGGGCCGCCGGTGGTCCAGCCCTATCTGGATCTCCTGAAGCTCCTGGGCAAGGAGACGCTCTCCGCCGGCAACTGGGCGTTCAGAATCGCCCCGATGATGGCGCTTGCCTCGATCATCACCGCCGTGTCGCTCATGCCGCTCGGATACAGGGCGGGCTTCCTGACCCAGTACGGCGACATCATCACCATCATCTATCTCCTAACCCTGGGCGGGGTGTCGGTGCTGCTCGGTGCGCTCTCGAGCAAGAACACCTACGCCATGGTGGGGGCCAGCCGCGAGATGGTCACCATGATCATGGTTGAACCGGTGCTCGCCATGACCTTCATCCTGGGCGCGCTAAAGGCGAAGAGCCTTGCCATCGACGCGAGCTTGGCCAGTTCCCTCAACGGTTCGTACGGCGTTTCGATGGTCCTAATGATGGTCGTCTTCCTTATGGCGCTCCAGGCTTTCGTGGCCCGGCAGCCCTTCGATATCGCCGAGGCCGAGGTCGAAATAATGGAGGGCCCGTTCATCGAATACAGCGGCCCCGGGCTCGCCCTCTTCAAGTATTATATGATGATCAAGCAGATGTTCTACGCGGCGCTTTTTGTCGCCGTATTCGTGCCGCTGGTCAACACGGGATATTATATCGTCGATGTCGCCGTGCAGCTGGTCGAAATTCTGGCGGTCTTCGTGCTGATCGCCCTGCTCGGCTCGACCAACCCGCGACTGCGTATCGACCAGGCCGTAAAATATTACGCCCTGCTCATAGTCGCATCGCTCGTGGCCGTCGGTCTTACGGCGTACGGAATTTAGGCGATTAAGGATTAGAAGGTTAAAAGATTAGAAGATTAGAGATTATGGACGGCACGATGGCCGAGATCAGAGCACATAATTTACCGCTACATAGATCTTTTAATCTTCAATCTCGAATCTTTAATCTTGAATCTTTAATCTTGAATCTTGAAACCAAGGAGAAACACCGTGTGGCTGACAAGTAAGATAAAGCAGGTTTTTATGGTGGCGAAACCCGGGGTGGTGACGCTCCGTTATCCGTTCGAGCCGCGTCCGGCACCCGAGAATTTCAGGGGACAGCCCTACTGGGACCACCACAAATGCATAGGTTGCGGCGGCTGCGCGGCCCACTGCCCGGCGCGCACCATACTGGTCCGAGACCTCTGCCAGGAATTGCGCGTGATGGTCTACGACGGTTCGCGCTGCACCTACTGCGGCCGCTGCGCGGACGTGTGCCCCGAGAACGCGATTACCATGACGAAAAACTACGAACTGGCAACCGGCAGCAAGGAAGATATAAATGAGACCATGGAGCTCTTTATGGCCACATGCCAGCGCTGCGGACGCTGTTACGACCACGAGATCACCAACGCGATAGACCGCATGTCGAGGATAGGCTATAAGTACGACAGCCTGGAGATGAGGGCCGTGGTTCCGGTGAGCTCCGAGCAGTTCGACATGAAGCTGTATGAAAAAACCGAAAAAATCAAAAGGCCGGAAAAGGCGGGAGAATAGCCATGCTTGCGAACCTGATCAAAAAGGCGTTTCCCAGATCGCTGTGGGTCTATCACTGCAACTCGGGAGCGTGTAACGGCTGCGATATCGAGATACTCAACGTGCTCACGCCGTATTACGACATCGAGCGCTTCGGGATGAAGCTTGTGGCCTCGCCCAGGCACGCGGACGTCATGCTTGTTTCCGGCGCGGTGACCCGGCCGACGCTCCCGATTGTCAAGAAGGCATATGACGCGATGCCTTCTCCCAAGCTGGTCTTCGGTATCGGCTCGTGCGCGGTCGGTGGAGGCTGCTGGTTCGACTGCTACAACGTTACCGGCGGCGCGGACAAGGCCGTGCCGGTCAATTATTACATTCCCGGCTGTCCCCCGCGCCCGGAGGCGATAATCTACGGGGTGGCGCTCGCGCTCGGCCTGGTCGAAAAGAAGGTCGCCCCCATCGAGCTCAAGCAGATGGAATTCCCGATCGACATGTACGAACGCAACAAGGCCTGGGAAGACCGCAACGTAATATACGAGTTGATTAAAGATTAAGGGAACCTCTAAAAATTAAAACTTTTAGCAATATCAGAAATCGTAACCCTTGATTTAATCAGGAGTTGCAACTTTATCAACCTCAAAAATGTTAATTAATAGAGGTTCCCTTAATAGATTAAAGATTAGAAGAATAAAGATTAATGATTATCGGCGGCATGACGCCTGGTTTGCCGGGAAGGATGTGCCGCCAGGCGAATGTCTTAATCTTGAATTTTTAATCTTTAATCCGCAATCCATAACCCCTGGAGCGTGACATGGCAAAAAAGATACTGTTGGTGGATGACGACAGCGACCTGGTGGCCAGCCTTTCGCAGGCGCTTACGATGAACGGTTACGATGTTTCGGTGGCCTACAGCGGCGCCGAGGGTCTCGCGAAGCTCCTCGAGGTAAGGCCGGATCTCATGATCCTCGACGTGATGATGGAGACCGACACCGCGGGTTTCGAGATGACCTATCAGATCCGCAGCGCGCGGCCCAGTTCGAAGTACCGCGACGTTAAGGACACCCCCATAATCATGCTGACGGCGATAAACCAGGTGACGAATTCCAGGTTCTCGCTTAACGAGGGACAGAGCTTTCTTCCCGGAGTCAACGATTTTCTGACGAAGCCGGTGAAGATCGACGAGCTTCTCGAGAAGGTGAAAAAGCAGATTTAGGGCAAAAAATGCCTTGCCCTTGCGGCGCTGTTCGATGCACGATTGCAGGCGTAATCGATGTTCGTATAAAGGAGATATCATGGAATATCTCCTTTTTGCGTTGAGGGTGCTTCGATGAAAATACGGCACATCGTCTTCATACTGCTGGTGGCGGTTGTGGCGGGTTCACTATACAACAGCCAGAAATTGTACCGGTGGTACCTCGCGGCCTATTACCAGCGCTTCCTCGGGGAAGACCGCGAAAAATCGATAGAGAAGGCGCGTGCGCTTTTAAAAGAGGAGCGCTACGAGAATCTGGAAGCGTATGCCGATCGCATGATGTCGCTCTATCCGGCCGATTACGACCTGCGCCGCCTGAAAGGGCTGGCCATGATAAAAAACGGACGCGAATCGGAAGGAGCGCGCTTGGTACTATCCTCGCTGAGAAAAAACGAGGGCCTTCTTTCAGTTGCCGGCGCCATCGAAATTCTGTTCAGGGAAGGGGAGTTTGCGGACCTCGCGGAACTAATCTCCCGTCACGGAGCGCTGGGCGACTCTTACCTGATGTATGTCCACGGCGTTTCGCTTTTTCAGGTAGACCGGTACGCCGAGGCCGAGCGGCGCCTGGCGGACGCCCTTAACGCCGGCAAGCACGATTATGAAACGCTTCTTTATCTCGGCCTGGCCCGAGAGAAAAACGGCAAAGCGGCCGAAGCGATCGCGACGCTTGAAAAGGCTTTTGGGCTCGATCCGGTGCGGCCCGAGGCCCGACGGGCCCTGGTACGGCTGTATCGGGTAACGAAACAATATGACAAGGCGGAAAGGATGTTGCGGAGGACCCCATGATCGACCACTTTTTCCATCCCGACGGCGTCGCCATTATCGGCGCGACGGACAACCCGGCGAAGGGCGGTTACCATATCCTGAGGAACACCCTTGCCGGATACGGGGGGCGCGTGTATCCCGTCAATCCGAGGTATGCCGAAATACTCGGAACAAAGTGCTACCCCGATATCGAATCCATACCGGGCGACTTCGACCTGGCGATCTATTTCATCCCGGCGAAGTCCCTGCCGGACACCATCCGCGCGTGCGCGAAAAAAGGTGTTAAGGCCATCATCATCGAGTCCGCCGGTTTCTCGGAAGTGGGTGAGGAGGGCCGGATGTTACAGAAGGAATCGGTCGACCTGGCGCGGAGTTTCGGCATACGGCTGTGGGGGCCCAACTGCATGGGGCTTCTCGACGGGCACTCGCGCAACGTATTCTCGTTTATGTATTCGGATAAATGGATGACGCTCATGAAGCCCGGGAACGTTTCGCTCGTGGTGCAGAGCGGGATGCCTTCGGCGGGCTTTCTGATGATGATACTGGAGCGTGGCGGCATGGGGATCGCCAAGGTGTGCTCCATTGGGAACAAGTGCGATGTCAATGAAACCGAGCTCCTGGAGTATCTGTTGGCCGACGAGGACACCGGGGTTATCGGTATGTACCTGGAATCGATCGTCGACGGGAGGAAGTTCCTGGATCTCGCGCGCTCAACACCCAAGCCTATAATCGTGCTGAAGGCGGGAAGGAGCGAGCAGGGCGCCAGGGCGGCCATGAGCCACACGGCGAGCCTCTCGGGCTCGGCGGCGGTATACGAGGGGGCCTTCCGTCAGGCGGGCATCGTGCAGGTGTACGACGTTCACGAGCTGATGGATTTCGCGCGGGGTTTCTCGAAGGTGACGCCCTGCGGTTCGGACGCGGGGACGGCCGTCATCACGTTCTCCGGCGGGGCCGGGATCGTGACCTCCGACCTTCTGGCGGACCGCGGAGTGAAACTTGCCGATTTCGAGGCGCGGACCATCGCCGCCCTCGAAACGGTGTTCCCCTCGTGGATGAGGCCCACACACCCGGTCGACGTCTGGCCCTCGGTCGAGCTTAACGGTCTCGAGCCGGTGTACACAAAAGCGATCGAGGCGGTCCTGGAGGACCCGGGTGTGGACTCGGTCATAGTCGAAACGATCGCCTGGGACCTCGCGAGCCCGGGGTACCTCGCCGCGGCGGGGGAGATGCAGCGGCGCCACCGGAAGCCCGTCGTGCTCTGGCAGATCGGGGGGATGGATATAAGCGAGCGCTACCGCGCGGCGGCCGAGGATGCGGGGATACCGGTCTTCACCGAGATCAGCCGCTGCGTGGCCTTCATCGCCGGGGTAAAGGCCCACTCGAGGAAGAAGGAAACCGTTAAAACCGCCTGAGCTTTTCGTGCTCGAGCGCGCACTTCTTCTCCTTTTTATCCAGATACCATCCGTAGTAATCGAGGTCGTGCGCCGGGACCATGATGCAGTTGTCGTGGTCATAGTAATCGCGATAATGGTTCAGAAAATGCCCGAACTCGTGAGTGGCGTAAAGCGCGATGACGTCGGTGAGACGTTCTTTGGGGATTTCACTTCCGCGCTCGGATACGAAAAAGCCGTCACGGGAAAGGAACGGATAGGTGAAGATGATCCCGGCCGCGCGGTAGGCGTTGTTCAGGTTTTCTTCCACAAGTCCGGTGGTGATTCCAAAGCGGAGCGCGACGTATATCGGAATGTCGAGCTCCATGTCGGCCATGATCGTATTGGTGAAGATAAAGTGCGCACCATGGAGGTGGCGCAGTGCCATGTCCCAGAAGGGGTAGGTAAGCGTGTCCGCGTACGGCCCGGCGGCAAGCGGCGTGCCGTCGGCGGTGCGGATGTTCTGTATCTTTCGCAGCTTTTCGATGTACTGACGGTGGATGTGCGCGGCGATGTCCTTTCTGCCCGTGAATCGACCGTAGTCGGGAACGTGACGGCGCAGGGTCGATTCGGGAGCGGCGGTAACGAGGTCCTCGATATATTTTTTCAGACGCGCGCGGTCGGTTTCGCTGTTTACATCCAGCAGGCTTTTCTTCAATTCGGCCGTCATCGGCAGGTCATCGAGCCGGCGGATCTCATTCCTGAAGTCGAGCAGCGGCTGGTTCGCCTGCACGAAAAACGTCACGTCGTATCCAAGGTACTCGCGAATGTACGCCCGGCAGCGGTCGAGCATGTCCTGAAACTCGGTTTCGGAAAGCGCCGGCAGGCGCGGGTCGACGATGTGCCGCACCACGATCGGATATTCACGGTCTTTCGGCAGATCCCTGAGCGCGGGTGTTCCCAGAGTAGAACAGGAGAGGGCAAGAATAAGGGCAAGGACGGGGCGCACGCGGCGTTTCATATCGCTTTCCTCCCGATGAAGTTGTATCGAAGATACGCATTCAGAGTGCTCAGTTCAAGCGAAATCCGGATCTTATCCTCGCGAATGCTCGGCCGGGGGGCGACGGCCGCGGGCATCGAACGATCCGCGGTGCAAATCGAATGTTGACAAATTCACGCATCTGACGTATCATCGCCGCGTCAGCCCTCGCCGGTAATTATCTTGACATGGCGCCGGCTCGGGATAGGCTGAGTGCCGTCTGCCGAAAGAAATGAAATGAAATCGATTATATCGTACATCGGACGAAACCTTTATTTCTCTCTCAGGGAAATCGTCAGGAATATCCTTCGGAGCCTCCTTTCGAGCTTCGGTATTATATTCCTCATCGCCTTCCTCGTGCTCTACCTTTCGCTCCGGCAGTCGATCAAGGAATATATAGGCGGGACGCTCTTCGGGACCCTCGACATCAACGAGATCGTGGTTTCCCCGCCGTCCTCGGGCGCCGGCGAGCTCATAAGCATGAGCGCGAGGTCGGAGAAAATCCCGCTTGACAGGGTGCGGCGCATCCGGGCGATGCAGGGAATCGGCGAGGTCAATTCCATTATACGGATGGAATACCCGGCGAAGGTGAAGCTTGAAATGTTCGGCCGCTCGGTCCGCGAATACATGCCGGTGTACGGCATCAGCCCCGCGTTTTTACGGAAGTCGGAGAAGCGCTGGCGTCAGTTCGTCGCGGGCGCGGAGGTGCCGGTTATCGTGCCCAAGTTCGTTCTGGACGTCTTCAACAACCTCGCGGCGGCACGGGGGCTTCCACAGCTCGGTGAAAGGGCGCTCTGGGGATTCTCGATGGAGCTTGTTATCGAGACCGCGGCGCGCGGCGCACCGGAGCGAAAAAAGTACGACCAGCCGGCGCGCGTATTCGGCTTCAGCGCGGAGCTTCCGCTAACGGGTCTTGTTGTGCCGTCCGACTTCATCACCCGGTTCGCGGCGGCGCACGCCGGCGATCCGAACGCCATCAGGCCCGGGTTTTCGTACGCCCAGCTCGTCATAACGGTGAAGGACGTAAAGGACCTTCCCGGGATAAGCAAAAAGATCCAGGCGCTCGGCCTCAGGGTCGAGTCCCAGCAGGACATCGCCTCAAAAACAAACAAGGCGCTTGCCGTTATCGACGGATCGTCTCTGGTCATCATGGGAATCTTCCTTTTCCTCACCGTAATCGCGATCTTCAATTCGTATCTGACGATCGTCTATAACCGCAGTTACACCTTCTCGCTCCAGCGGGTGATAGGCGTGTCGAAGGCCCGTATCATCCTCACCTTCGTCTTCGAGGCCGCGGTGATCGGCGCGCTCTTCGGCCTTGTCGGGTATTATATGGGGGTGATGGCTATCGGCTACCTCAAGCA
Source organism: uncultured Leptospirales bacterium (assembly GCA_964510075.1). Classification (GTDB taxonomy): domain Bacteria; phylum Spirochaetota; class UBA4802; order UBA4802; family UBA5368; genus MVZN01. Next base: position 11,396 of record CAZEAH010000042.1, read on the forward strand.
CAACATGCCGCACTGGGTCCCGGTACTCAAGGGGCTTGCGCTCGGGCGCGAGCCCGGGGTCCTGCCGATTGCCGTGGGGCTTTCGGCGCTGCTCTCGTCGGTATCGGCATTCATACCGGCCGTGTTCGCATCCAATATGAGTCTGTTCAAGGCGGTCCAGAAATAGCATGGGAACGGCCAGAAAAGAACCATCG
>CAZEAH010000043.1:0-8066 GCA_964510075.1 uncultured Leptospirales bacterium
GCGAGTCCCAGGTGATGGACCCCGGACTCGATAAGGTTCATGGGATATTCGCCCAGGGCGAAGGTCAGGTGGAAAAGCGCCCAGAGGAACAGGAACAGGATGGGGAAGCCCAGGTATCGGTTGGTTACGAAGCGGTCTATCCTGTCGGAAACATCAACCCTGCGCGGCGCGCTCTTTCTGACCGATTCGCGGACAGCGCCGGCGATGAAACCGTAGCGCCTGTCGGAAAGAATCGTCTCTATGTCGTCATCGAACTTTCGTTCGAGCATGGCGCGGCTTTTTACGACCTGCTCCAGTATGGCCTCGTGGCCTGAAAATGCCTTGAGTTTCTTTATGGCGTCGCTGTCGCGCTCCAGAAGCCGCACGGCGAGCCAGCGCGTGGAATAGCGCCGGCCGATCGCGTCGTTTTTACGTATGTGCTCCTGGACCGCCCGTATCTCCGCCTCGATGTCGTCGCCGAAAGGAATGTGTATGTGCCGCGTCTGTTCGCTGGTGCCCTCCGCGACCTGGATGATCCGCTCGACGAGCTCGGCTATACCGACGGAGCGGGTGCCGACTGTCTTTACCACCGGCATGCCGAGCAGCGTGCCCAGCCTCTCGGTGTCTATGGTGAGGCCCTTGTTCGCCGCCTCGTCGAACATATTGAGGGCCATTACCGAGCGGGCGCCGATGTTGATGAGCTGGGTGGTCAGGTAGAGATTGCGTTCGAGGTTGCCCGCGTCGACGACGTTGACGATCACATCGGGCCGGTCGTCGATGATGAAGTCCCGTGTTATGATTTCCTCCATGCTGTAGGAGGTGAGACTGTATATGCCGGGAAGGTCGATGACCCGGATGGAGAGGTCCCCGTGACGCAGGCGTCCCTCGCGCTTCTCGACGGTAACACCGCTCCAGTTTGCCACCTTCTGCCGCGCTCCGGTGAGCGCGTTGAATATGGTGGTCTTCCCGCAGTTCGGGTTGCCCACCAGTCCGACGGTTATTTCCCTCGTTTTCATTGAGGCTCTATTCCTTTCCATGGCGCCTTCGGTGCCTGCCGCGCTCGAGAGGCCGGACGATGATGTCGCGTGCCTCCTCGACCCGGAGCGACAGGCGGTAGTCCTTTATCGACAACTCTATCGGATCGCGCAGCGGCGCGTATTTTATCACGGTAATCTTCTCCCCCCTGCGGAACCCCATATCGATCAGCCGCTTCTTTAAAGGCGAGTCTCCGAGCACCTTTACTATTGCCGCGGACTGTCCCTCGCGCAGCTCGCTCAGGGGGCCCTCCTCCATGACGTCCTGAAGCTGGCCGGTCCATTCGCGCTCGGAGCCGTGCTCCGTGTCATGGAACTCAACCAGCCGGTAAAGCCGGCGGCAGGCCTCGGGCGAGAGGTGGTGTTCGATGCGGCAGGCCTCCTCGTCGGCCGAATTGGGTTCCATTCGAAGCACCTCCCGGAAAAACCGCTTCAGGAAGGAATGTTTTCGGGAAACGAGGTCCGCCACGCGCCGGCCGCTGTCCGTAAGCTCTATGAAACCGTATTTTTCGTAATGAATGAGACCCTTTTCCCGCAGTTTGCCGAGGGCCGCGGTGACGCTGGGCATGGTGATTTTGAGCGTCTTCGCGATATCCTTAACCCGGACGACGCGGTTGCGGGATGCGAGGAGCGCTATGGTCTCCATGTAGTCCTCCATGTTGGCCGAGAGATCGGTGTTCTCGAAATACTCCTCCCGGCCCGCCGCCTCGTCTCCCCGCTTCATGTCGCGCTCCTCCATGGGTGGATAAAGAGATGCTGCTAAGTAAATTAGTCAATACTAATATAGAGTGGAGCGCATAATTATCAAGCACATTTCCAGAAACGGCGGCCCTCGAGGAGCGGGCGAGGAATAATTTTCTTCCATTTCCCGCGCCTTTGCGTGAACATGGGTCCTCATGCGCTAAAGTACAGGTGTGGGACCCGCAGGCGGCCCGTATCCGCGGGGCGTAAAAAATAGATGAAGGAAGCGCACATGAAAACCGTCGGAGACAGCAGCGATAAGCTGGTCCCGGTCGAACGGGTCCTCGATCTCATAAAGCCCGGAAACCGCGTTTTCCTGAGCAGCGGGCCGTCCATTCCGGCCCTTACCGTGCAGGCGATCGTCGAATCGGACCGTAAGAACCTTCTCGACCTTGAAATCATCCAGCTCATTACGCTGGGCGACTACCTGCCATCGGACGCGCGCCAGAGCTTTAAGTACCGCCTGAAGACGTTCAACATAGGGGAGAGCATCATCAGGGATATCAGCGACGGCAAGGTCGACTTCATCCCGGCCAATTTGATGGAAATACCGCTCATCCTATCGTCGGGGGCCGTGGGCGTCGATATCGCCATCGTCCAGACCTCGCCGCCGGACCGCCGAGGCTTTCTCAATCTAGGTGTGGCCGTCGACGTCGCCAATATCGCCATAAAAAACGCCGATCGTGTAGTTGCGGAAATAAACACGGCGGTGCCCGTTACCTACGGCGAGACCAGCATCCACATGAACCAGGTCGACTACATGGTCGAAAGCTCCGTGCCGCTCCTGGAGCGCGAGCGCGCGCCGTACGACCAGGCAATGGAGCGTATCGGCTGGCACGTATCGAACATCATTGAGGACGAGTCCACGGTGGTGCTTCACGCCGGGCGCATGTTCGATGCCATCGCCAAAAACCTCCATTCCAAGAAGCGCCTGGGGGTCTACACCCACGTGATCTCGGACTGGGTGATCGACCTGGTCGAGTCGGGCGCCGTGTCGCTCGACCGGAGCCGTATAAACGGGGGCATGGTCACCACAAGCTACTGCTACGGCACCCGCGAGCTATACGATTACGTGGACCGCAACCCGGTCTTCGAGTTTTACCCCATAGCCCGGCTGGTCAATCCGTTCGTCATCCAGCGCATCTCGCGCCTGACCAGCATAATGAACGTCAAGCGCATCGACGTGACGGGCGAATCCGTGGTGTTCCATTCCGGAGACAACCTGCTTTCCGGCTACGAGAGCAAGCTCAACTTCGCCATCGCCGCGGCGCTGTCCAAACAGGGAAAGGCCATCGTCGCGCTGCGCTCGGTCGACCAGGAGGGAAACAGCAACATCGTTATATCCCACGAGGAGGGCGAGCGGGTGCGCGCCACACTGGGCGCGACCCGCTACGTGGTGACCGAATTCGGCGTGGCGCGCCTTTTCGGCAGGTCCATACGCGAACGGGTCCTGGCGATGATCGACATCGCCCATCCGTCCCACCGCGAGGGGCTTCTTTCGATGGCGAAAAAGTACGGCTACACCTATCCGGACCAGATCTACGCCTGCAGCGCCTCCTGCAAGTACCCTCCGGAGATCGAGACGCTCAAGACCTTCGGTCCCGGCCTGGAGCTGAAAATTCGTCCCATACTCCCCTCGGACGAGGACATGATGCGCAGGCTGTTCTACCATTTTTCTGACGAGTCCAAGTACCTGCGCTATTTTGCGCGGATCTCCATTATGCCCCACAAGGAGATGCAGAAGTACGTCAATATCGATTACGACACGACCTTCTCCATAGTCGGCATACTCCAGAGGGACCGCACCGAGCGCATCATCGCCGAGGCGCGTTATTCGTATTACGACCGCATCGACGCCTACGAGATGGCGTTCATCGTCGACGAGGAGTACCAGGGCCGGGGGATAGCGACCTTTCTGCTCAATTTTCTCATAAAGATCGCCCGCGAGCGGGGGATAAAACGCCTTGCGGCGACCGTGCTTCCGCAGAACGACAAGATGCTCCGGGTGTTCGAGAAGGGAGATGTGAAGCCCACATCAGTGTTCGCGGACGGGGTGCTGGAGCTCCGTTTCGAGCTATAGAACGCTCTTCGCCGTCTTCGATTCCTCGTCGATGACGAAATCGCCGAATACCGAGGGGGCCTCCGCCTTCATCACCCTGAGCATGGCAAGGCACACCGAGCGTATCTCCCACTGGGCGCCGCGGGCGCAGCGCAGGGCAAAGACGTGCCGGAGCTCCCTGAAATTGGCCGAAAACACGATCTCGCTTTCGAGCGCGTTGGGCAGCACGAAGCGCGCGTCCTCCTTTTTAATGCCCAGCTCGCGCAGGCGCCGGTAGGCCAGCCGCGCGTTCTCCAGAAACCCGTCGAAGAGCGCCGATGCTTCGGGGTTCGCCTGGATGTCGGGCGGAACGACGTAGTTGAACTCGTCCTCGCTCACGTAGCGCTGGGACTGCTGCGAGAAGCTCGCCACGCGGTGGCGCACCAGCTGGTGCGTGAAGGCGCGCGAGGCCCCGCGGACGCGGAAGCTCGCCGAGGCGTGCTCGAGTATGGAGTGGTGCCCGTTTTTTATGCAGCGGCGGATGAAGTTCGCCTCGCTCGTGTCGTCCATTTTGTCGAAGGAGAGATAGCAGGTGCGCCCGGCCTCCTCTATGAGCTTTTCCGCGCGGGGCGTCACGGCAAGCAGGGTGACTTCGGGTTCGGTGATGCGCATGGCGCCGTTACACCTTCATGCCGGAAAAGCCGAGGAAGGCCATGGCCATGAGGCCCGCCACGATGAAGGTGATGGGAAGGCCCTTCAGGTTTTCGGGAATGTCCGCTATCTCCAGGCGCTCGCGTATGCCGGCCATAAGGAGAAGCGCGAGCGTAAAGCCGAGCCCCGCGCCGAGCCCCTGCACGACCGCCTTGAGCAGTCCCAGGTTGCCGTCGAGAAAGCCCGCCTCGGTGTTGAGCACCGCCACGCCGAGCACCGCGCAGTTGGTGGTGATAAGCGGAAGGAATATGCCGAGCGAATGGTACAGCACGGGCGAGACGTTCTCTATCACCATCTCGACGAACTGCACCAGGCCCGCGATAACGAGGATGAAGGCGATGGTGCGCAGGTACGCGATGTCGTAGGGGATGAGGATGAACTTGTAGATGAGGAAGGTGAAAAACGAGGCCATCACCATCACGAAGATGACGGCCAGCCCCATGCCCAGCGCCGAGTCGAGCTTGCGCGAAACGCCCAGGAAGGGGCACAGGCCGAGTATCTGCGAGAGCACGTAGTTGTTGATGAAGATGGTCGATATCAGGATGACGAAAAGCGCCTTGAGCTCCATGCCCTACCTCCTTTTTCTGGACTTCATCGCGTTCATCCCCCACAGCATCATGGCCAGCGTGAAGAAGGCCCCGGGTGCGAGCGTCATGATTGTGGCCGGCTCCATGCCGGGGATGAGCGTATATCCGAAAAGCCTGTTTGCCCCCAGTATTTCCCGGAAGAAGGCGAGCACCGTAAGCGTCAGGCCAAAGCCCAGCCCCATGCCGAGGCCGTCGAGTATGGAGGGGAGCACCGTGTTTTTGGAAGCGAACTCCTCGGCGCGGCCCAGAATGATGCAGTTCACCACAATCAGCGGAATGAAGATGCCGAGCGACTTGTAGATGTCGGGCTGGAAGGCCTTCAGCGTGAGCTCGACGATGATGACGAATGTCGCGATGATGGCGATGAAGATCGGGATGCGTATGTGCGACGGCACCACCGATTTGACCAGCGAAACGATGATGTTCGAGAAGATGAGCACGAAAGTGGCGGCCAGCGTCATCCAGAGGGCGTTGGACACCGAGGTCGTGACGGCGAGGGTGGGGCACATTCCGATGCCCAGAATGAGGATCGGGTTCTTCTCCCAGATTCCCTTGGCGAATTCGCGGTAATAGTTCATTTGGAGGCCGCCTCCTCTGCCTTCGCGTGTTCTTCGAGCGCGGCCTTCAGGCGCGCCATCCCTTCCTCGATGCCGTCCCTTACCGCCTTTGTGGTGATGGTGGCCCCGGTGATGGCCGAGACGCTGTTTTTCCGCAGAAGCTCCTCTCTCATCGCCTCGTTCCAGTCGCCCTTCTTGACGATGTCGATCTTCGCCCCGGCGTTAAGCCCCCGGAACTGTTCCTGGAACCACGGCACCGGCTCCTCGCCGCCGCGCCGCGCCCTGCCGGTGACGACCTGAAAGAAGGTGTTGCGGCTGGCGGCCTCAATCACCCGCGCGCCCAGGCCCGGGGTTTCGGACTGGCGTATGATCGAAATTCCCAGCACGGTCCCTTTGTCGTCGACCCCCACCATGGCGCGGATGACGCCGCTGTACCCGGGCTTTTCGGCTATGAAAGCGTACGCGGTCAGCGTCTCGGCGCCGTCGGTCTTTGTCGCGGTCCAGTAGGTGAAAGCGCCGGCCGCGGCGTTACGCTCCTCTCCGACTGTGTAGCCGGGTAGCACCTGCGCGAGCGCGCTTTCAATCTTCTGACGCTCCTGTTTCTGGATGACGGGATGGGTGATCGCCCTGATGTGCGAAAGAGCGAAGGTCGCCACGAAGGCGGTCAGCCCGAGTATGAGAGTAGAGCGTAATATCGAAGAGTTCATCTATGCGCCCCTTCATGCGTGTTTCGTGCCGAACACCTTCGGCCTGGTAAACCGGTCGATGAGCGGCACGGTCGAATTCATCAGGAGGATCGAATACGAGACGCCTTCCGGGTAGCCTCCCCACAGGCGGATGACACAGGTTAGAATGCCGCACCCGACGCCGAATACTATCATGCCCCTGGCGGTAACGGGCGAGGTGACCATGTCGGTGGCCATGAAGAAGGCCCCCAGCACCAGACCTCCGGAGAGAAGGTGAAAGAGCGTCGCCTCTCCCGGGTAGGCGAAACCGGTTAGCGAGTAGTACGAGAACATTATCGCCGCGACGGTCCCCATGTAACTGAACGGTATGTGCCATGTGATGACGCGCCTGAAAAGGAGCAAAAGGGCCCCCGCCAGCAGAAGCAGCGCCGAAGTCTCGCCGATACAGCCGCCGATGTTGCCCATAAGGTACGACTTGAACATCTCCGGGGTGAACAGGGTGCGGTATACGGCCTCCGGCGCGACTCCCAGGTCGGCAAGGAGCTTCGGGCCCTCCTTGAACGCGCCCAGAGGGGTGGCCTGTGTGATGATGTCGTACGCCTGCTGCGGGAGCCCGGCGACGTTGGACGCCGCCTGCGAGAGCACGTTCGTCTCCCCGAAACGGTGCCAGGTTGTGGTCATGTGGACCGGCCACGAGGCCATGAGGAGCGCCCTGCCCGCCAGTGCGGGATTGAATATGTTGAAGCCTATGCCGCCGAAGAGCTGTTTGGCGACGATGACCGCGAAGGCCGCTCCGATGCCGGCCATCCACAGCGGCGCTTCCGGCGGAATGTTAAAGGCGAGCAGTATGCCTGTGATGACGGCCGACCCGTCGGTAACTGTAACCGGTTTCTTCATTAAAAAACAGTATGCCGCCTCGGAGGCGATACACACCGCGATCGAAACGGCGATGAGCATAAGGGCGCTCAGCCCGAAAACGAACACCGAGTACGCCGCGGCCGGAACCAGCGCGAGCACCACCAGCCACATTATGGATTTAAGCGACTGCCCGGCGTGAATGTGCGGCGCGTTCGAAAGCAGGAGCCCCGGGGCCCCGCTGTTGTCGGTCTGCATGGTCGTTCTCTACCCCCGGTTGGCCTATTCTTTCTGCCTGCGGCGCAGTTTCTCCTGCGCGAGCTTTATGAAATGGTTAAGCGGCCTGCGCGAGGGGCACACGTACGCGCACGAGCCGCACATTATGCAATCGAACGGATGCGACGGTTCGACCAGGTCCAGCCGCCCCTTCTCGATGGTGTTGACCATATCGCAGGGTATGAGCCCGGCGGGACACACGGCGACGCAGCGCCCGCAGCGTATACAGGGCATATAGTCCTTCGGTTTCACGTCGGCATGCCCGAGCACCAGGATGCCCGAGGTGCCTTTCACCACGGGGATTTCCATGCTGTCGAGCGCGATACCGCACATGGGCCCGCCCATAACGATTTTGGCCGGATCGGCGGCCAGCCCGCCGCACTCCTCGATGACGTCGGCGATACGGGTGCCGAGGCGCACCTTGTAGTTGCCCGGGTTCTTTACGCACGGGCCGGTAACGGTGAGATACCGCTCGAAGAGGGGCTTGCCGAGCGCGACCGCCTCGCGGATGGCGAAGATGGTGCCGACGTTCTGCACGACGGTCGCGGCGTCCATGGGCAGGCCGCCCGAGGTCACCTCGCGGCGCATGAGGCTGTAGATGA
>CAZEAH010000043.1:8076-11499 GCA_964510075.1 uncultured Leptospirales bacterium
ACGCGTAGCCGATCCGCGCCGGCTGACGCTGGGCCCACGCCGGTGCGGCGAGCACGAACAGCGCGACCAGCAGACGGACAGCGCTGCGCGGGGACAGTTGGCCGGGCATGGCGGCGACTCCTTCAGATGATCTCAGTGAGCAGGCCGCCCGAGGGCACCTCGCGGCGCATGAGGCTGTAGATGAGCTGCTTTTCGGCGCCCTGCGGATACTTGGTCTTGAGTGCCGCCACGCTGATGTTTTCGGAGGGCTTCATCTCGGAAAGCTTCTTTCGCAGCGCCGCTATGGCGTGCGGCTTGTTGTTTTCGACGCCGATGACGGCGGTGGAGATTCCGAGTATTTTAAGCGCGATGCGGACGCCCTCTATGATTTCGCCGGGGAATGTCTGCATGAGCATATCGTCAACGGTCAGGTAAGGCTCGCATTCGGAACCGTTGACGATGAGCGCGTCGATATGCCGGTTCCGCGGAGGATGGAGCTTCACCTGGGTCGGGAAGGCCGCCCCCCCCAGACCCACCACGCCCGCTTCGGCAACGCGGTTGAGGAGCTCGAGGCCCGTCATGGACTCCCACGGAGCCGCTTCCAGGGGCTTGCCGGACGTCGAAAACGCTCCCTGCGCCTCGATGACCACGCACATGCCCCGCTTGGAATACACGGTGGGGTGCTCGGTGATCTGCACCACCTTGCCGGGGACCGATGCGTGGACGTTCGCGCTGATAAATCCGTCGGCCAGGCCGATAAGCTGGCCTTCGCGGACGATCTCGCCCGCCTCCACGATCGGCTTGGCGGGCTTACCGACATGCTGCTGGAGGGGGATGTAGCAGAGTTGCGGGACCGAGAGGTTGGAAAAGGCCTTCCCCTCGCTGAGGCGCTTGTTTTCGGGCGGATGAATCCCGCCCGAAAAGGTAGTAAAGGCCATGGGTTACCCCCTGGTCGAATAGATCTCGTCTTTAATCGGGAGTTCCTTCCTGAGGTTTTTTATGTAGGGGAAGAGCTCCCCCGCGTCCACATAGCTGTCGCAATCGTCCATTATGCGGCGGGCGACCGTAAAGTATTTATAGAGCTTTTCCTCTCCGGAGCGCTTTACCCATTTTTTCTTGAGGCATTTTACGCGCAGCACGTACCGGTCGGGCTCGGATTCGTACTGTCTGATCACGATGCAGTTCTGGCAGTTCGCGCAGAAAATCTTCTCTTTAACCATCATTCACCTTCTTGACGCTGTATTCGCGGTTTTTGGGCCGGGCATTCTGTGCAAAGACGTATATTTTGTTGTAATACAACAAAAGAAGCCGGGTAACGCTGCGAACCTCTTATATAGAGGGCGGTGCCTCAGGGAGTCAAGAAAATTTTCTGGTTTTGGCGGGTATTTCACGGCATCGGGAAGGCCCTGTATGTATCCGGAGCGCCACGCCGCGAAGGGAAAAAAGAAGCGGGAGCGGTGACGCTGCGCACCTGCCGCGCCCCGATACTTCCCGGTGCGGATGGGGTCCTTTCGGGGAACGAAACGCACCGGCGATGTGAACAGGCATTCGCCCTCCGTCCGGCTGCACGGGGTATGCTCTCCTTTTCCCGCGCGTACGCCATGAAACCGGAATGAACGGTGGCGCAGCGCAAAGCCTAAAATACGGACCGGGCGGTTTTATTTTCTTTACAAATAAGCGCGTCCGAGCGGATATTTTAAACCGTCTCAATACCGGAGCAGGGGAAACGCCAATGAAGGTTTTGCTGATAAATCCGCCGTATCCGTTCGAGGAGTCGCCCACGCCGCCCTTCGGCATCATATCGCTCGCGGCCTATCTGGAACGCGAGGGCGTCGAGGTGCGGGTGGAGGACTACATCGTCCAGCCCTATTCGCGCGAACGCGCGCGCGAGGTCCTCGGAACCTACCGGCCCGACGTGGTGGGCTCCACGGCCGTCACCATGAACGTAAAGCGCGCGCTCTCCATACTGCGCGACTATAAGGAAGAAGATCCCGACGTCATTACCGTGATGGGAGGGCCGCATGTGAGCTTCGACGCGGAGGCGATACTCGGAGGCCACCCCTTTCTGGACTACATCGTGCGCGGCGAGGGCGAGATAACCTTCACCGAAATGCTCCGCGCGCTTCAGGCGGGTTCGTCGCTCGAGGGGGTCGAGGGGATTTCCCTGCGGTCCGGCGGCGCGGTGAGGCACAATCCCGCGCGGCCGCTCATTCCCGACATCAACGTGCTGCCGTACCCGGCGCGCCATCTCATCTCGCTGTCCCGCTACCGGGCGCTGGGCTTCCCCATTAACATGGTTACCTCGCGCGGCTGTCCCAACAAGTGCATCTTCTGCGTGGGGAGCCGCATGGTCGGGCGCAAGGTGCGCTACCTCGACGTTCAGCGCGTGGTGGACGAGTTCGAGCTTCTCTCAATAATGAAGTTCCGCCAGATCAATATCGTCGACGACCTGTTCACCGCGAACAAGAACCGCTGCATCTCCATCTGCGAGGAGATTATGCGGCGCGGAATAAAGCACCGATGGACGGCCTTCGCGCGCGTCGATACGGTGTCGCGCGAGCTTCTGGAGGCCATGAAGGCCGCCGGCTGCGCGACGCTCTGTTTCGGCATAGAGAGCGGAAATCAGGAGATCCTGAATCTGGTCAAAAAGAACATTACCCTCGAGAAGGCGAAGGCCGCGGTGGACCTCTGCAACGAAGCGGGCATAGAGCCCATGACCTCGTACATCCTGGGCCTGCCCGGCGAGACCCCGGAGACCGTGCGAAAGACCATGGAGTTCGCCCGGAGCTTAAGCCCCATGTACGGCTACCATATCCTCGCGCCCTTTCCCGGCACCGAGGTGCGCGAGAAGGCCGCCGAATACGGCATGCGCATCCTCACCGACGACTGGGACCTCTACGACGCGAATCGTTCGGTGGCGGAATCCATCCACATGTCGCACGAGGAGATCGACCGCATCGCCAACGAGTTCAACGGCGGCATAAAGCGCTACGTGGAGGCCCTGGGCGAGCGGAAGAGGCGCGGCGAGGCCGTCTCGCCCGCGGACCAGGAGATGCTGGGGGGGATTCTCTCGTTCGATTTCAGCGAGAAGCTCATCTCGGGGCGGGTCGTCGAGCGCTATCCGGGCCTTTCCAACGGCGCGAGCGACGATACGGTCATGTCGGATTTCGCCGCCTTCGCGGCGCGGGAGACCGGCTACGGCCCCGACGACGCGCGGCGCGAGATCGGGCGCCTTGCCTCGCTCGAGTGCATCGGCGTAGACCGCGGCGGGCCCGGCCCCAGGGTGTCCTGGGTATAGCGGCTAACGGTAAGCCGTCACCCGGTTCTTCGAGGCCCGCTTTCCCTCGTACATCGCCCGGTCGGCGCGGCTGATGTTGGCGTCCAGGCTCAGGGCGTGGTCGTATCCCGCGACGCCGATGGTAACGGTGACCCCCAGCTTCTTTC
>CAZEAH010000044.1:0-11318 GCA_964510075.1 uncultured Leptospirales bacterium
GACGTATTCTGGACCGTACTCCATCCCGATCACCTTGTTTTCCAGCCCCAGACTCCGAATCGTATCGAGGAATACATCGATAAAACGCAGCGGAAGTCTCCAGATCTTGATCTGGCTCCACGAGCGCACGTCTTTTATCCATGTGGTCCGCCTGACGCTGTTGGAAAGGACCGATTCTCCGACAAATACGGGATCGTGTTCCTGGGAGATTATCAGGCAGTGGCGCCAGCGGTGGCTGTAGCGGATATTCGATTCACGGTATCCGCCGTAATAATATTTATTGTCGTAGGAAAAAAGCACCATGGCGTCGATACCGTGCAGCGCCATGGTCTTTTTGGCAGTTGCGATCCGGAGGTCGAATTCCTCGCGGGGAATATGGGGAACGAAATCCTCCGACGCCGAGGAATCCTTCCACGCTACCCCTTCTCTTTCAATCTGATGATCCGCGGAAAGCTCATGCTGGTTATCGGACATGACAGGCCCCCTTTTACTTTCGTGACTTTTCGAGCGCCACGCCGGCTTTATACGCCTGAGACTGACATGGAACAGGCGCCAAGTCAACAATATTTTGTATTTATTACAATTTATTATATTATTAACAAATATATGTTTTTTTTCCACATTTTTATCATTGTCTTGACGCACATCGTACCGAATGGTAGCCATATTCCATGCTGGAAAAGGTGCCCACGCGGCGCTAATTCCGCCTCCTGCTCCATGCGGAGCAGATGGCGCATTCCGGGGAGGGCACTGTGCGAAAAACCACGGCATCCGAAGTGGACCCGAAGGAGATGCTGAAAGCGATCCGTCTGAGCGAATCGGATCGCGACATCCTTCGAAGCATGGAACCGGTAGTCGACGGCATCGCCGAGCTCTTCGGCAGTAACTGCGAGGTTATCCTTCATTCGTTCGAGGATATGGCCCACTCCGTCGTCAGGATCGCCAACGCCCACATCACGGGCAGGAAAATCGGTTCCCCGATAACGGACCTCGGCCTCAACGCGCTGAGGGAATCTTTTGCCGTGAACCGCGATATTGTGGGCAGCTACTTCACGCGCAGCGAAAGCGGAAAATTATTCAAATCAATTACAATCCTGATCCGCAACCGGAAAAGCGATCCCATCGGAATGCTCTGCGTCAATCTGGACATCTCCGCTCCTCTCTCCGATTTTCTATCCGATTTCGCTCCCGACCTCGCGGGGAAAGAGCACGTCGTCGAGCATTTTCACACGGAGATTGGCGACCTCGTCCACACCTCCCTGAACGAATGCATGGCGCAGTTCGCGAAGACCAAGGGTGTTTCAGCGAGCGAGAAGAACCGCATGATAATCGCCGGGCTGGCGCGCAAGGGAATTTTCGATATAAAAGGGGCCATCGATATCGTTGCGAAGGAGATCGGTGTATCAAAATATACGATATATCACTATCTGCGAGAGGTTAAAAACCGGCAATGAGCTCCCGCCATCACCGCCTTACAGCCTGTCCATAATCCACTGAAGTTTTCCCTTCCCGAGCCGTATCGCCGCTTCTGGGCAAATCTCCATACAGCAATAACACCGTATGCATGCCGTGTAGTCATACCGCGGAACATGTGACTCACCCGCCGCAGGCCCTATCGCGCCCGCGGGGCAAATTCTTTTACACTGATAGCACAGCGTACAGCGTTCCGGTAAGGGCTCCGGCCTTTCCACACACAGGTTGCGCAGAGCTTCAATCCCCAGCACACGATCCTGCAGTCGCGACAGGAATCGGGTTGCCGGTGCCGAAAAATTATCTACGATCATGTCGGCGAGGGCTTCTCCCTCTATTTTAATGTCATCCAGCCTGCCGGCGCCGAGACCTCTTGCGGACGCGGAACTGATTGTGGCAACGCCGCCGGAATCGAGCCCGGTAATACGGGCCGCCACCCTGTCCACCGCCACCGCATCGGTACCCGCAAGTACGGTATTGAGCTTGCGCGGCGTACCCGAAGCCCCGGGGCCGTCTCCCTCCATCCCGATAATGCCGTCCGCCAGGTGAAGCATCATCTTCCTTCCTGAGAATACGGATCTGAGCGCACCGTATAGATCCACGAGTAATTCCGGGAACTCTTCGCGGGTCCTGGCCTTCATGTGCCATTGAGATTTCGCAAGTCCCGGTATCGTTCCGAAGAGGTTCTTCACGGCACAGGTCAGCCGCGTTATGGCGTGCGTCTTGATCTTCGGCAGGTTCAGCAGAATATCGGCCTCCACGAGCGGTTTCGCGACCTCGAACCTCCTGAATTTTCTTCCACCATCGTTCATAATCACCGTTACGGACCTGTTGTCCCACACCTCCAGCTTTTCCGCTGCTATAACCGAATCGTAACCTGAGATTGCCGCAACCTTCTCGATGCTTTGAAACGCCGGGGATTCCACCAGAACCGGATGGCCGCCGTTGGCTTTCACAAGACGAACCGCTGCGGCGAAGAACGCAGGATGGGTTACAACGGCCTTTTCCGGAGAACTGGCTCTCAGCATGTTGGGCTTGAGCGCGACACGGGCTCCGCGAAAACGCCCGGGATCAATTCCTATATCATCAAGTGCACGTCGAAAAGTTTCATCAAGCTGACGTTCTCCATATCCTTCGCAGCGTCGTATGGAAACGCGAGTATGCGCGTTCATTTGCCGTCCATCCCGCTTTTAGTTACCAGCACCTCTTTTGCAACAAGGTACGGACGGTTCATTCCGCCGGGATTGTTTACGAACAGCGCCCTTATTCGGACTGAATCTCCGTTGGAAAGCCCTGGCACGTCCCTCTCGCAGTAGACGTCCGCGATCCCCGTGAAAGTATTGGCCGCGCCCTTGCCCGTCATTAAATTGAATACGAGCTTTCCTTCCTTTCGTCTCACGTTGGCCGCCGCCCCGTTCCATTCCACGGCGAATCCGCCGTACAGATACGGTTTTCCGGCAACCGTATCGAAGGCCACGGGTTCGTACATGCGCTCCTCTACGGAAAGTGTGTATTTCTTCAGAAAATCAGCCCGTTCCTTAACCGAGAAGCGAGCGTTGCTGTTCAGAATTTTATTTATAAGCACGAGGGCCTCGTTATGGCGTTCCATCTTCAGTAAAGCGCGCGCGTTGTTGAAATCGGAAACCACCTCTTCGTTGGAGTAATAAAATACGGGGGTGCTTTCCCTCCGAATTTTATCGATGAGATCGTGCCTGCTCCCGTCGATCGCCGCCATGTCAATCTGTTTAAAATCCGCAGAAGCCGTCTTTTTGCCCGTTCCAACCAGCTCTACCAGGATGTCTCTATATCGGACACCGACAAACGCAAGAACGCACATCGAGATGATGAGAAAGGCGATCCTCACCATGCGCCATGAGACGCGTGCTCGCCATGATGCCCGACCGGCCGATATGGCGCCCGGGCGTCTTCCCGCGGGCCTGTCGAGCGGAACGAAATCGTTCAGACGCGCTTTGCGCTGGAACTCCCCGAAATCATGAGCCCTTCGGATCGCCGACACCGCCCGTATGATATGCCTGTCGTTGGGAAAGCGCTGTATCGCCTCGATATATCGGGCGAGCGCGGCCGCCGCGTTTTCGGCGCCTTTCAGGTAAAGGTAAAGCTCGAGCCGGACCATCGGCTGGTAATTCTGATCAATTGCCCGCAATTTTTTAAGCACCGGCTCGATTCTGCCGATGTCGCCGGACTGAAGGTACTCCACCGCAAGAAGGAACAGCGCGTACGGATCGGGGTGATTGACTGCCGTCACTCTTTCCAGGACGATCACTGCTTCGTCATGCCGTTTCAGGCGGGCCAGGCGCAATGCCTCTTTGAGCAGGGGATTGTTCGTATTCACTCGATGCCAACGGGTACTTTAAATTCTGCGACGACTGCGCGGTCACAAGCGACCGCGTCCTATCGCTTCCCGCGGAACAGCTCGTTTATCTCTTCGATTATTGAAAGGTTATCGTCTTTGCTCTTTCCGATTATATAGCCTATCAGCACGAATAGGAGAATGAGAATCGTCTTTAGAACCCCTATCGTAAAAAGAAGAACGCCGAAAAGGAAACCCGCGAACGCTCCAGCGGCCTTCCCGGGATTACGACTTATCCATTCCCCAGCGCCCCCGAGGATACTCATCACTGCTTGACCCTTTCCACGTAATCTCCGGTACGTGTGTCTATTTTTATCACATCGGATTCGTTTACGAAAAGCGGGACCTGTATCGTTGCACCGGTCTCAACTTTTACGGGCTTTGTGACGTTCGTCGCCGTGTCCCCCTTCACTCCTGGTTCCGCGTAAACGACTTTCAGGTTAACGAATGTCGGAGGCTCGATGCTTATCGGCTTTTCCTCATAAATTGATATATCGACGGTATCGCCTTCCTTGATGTAATCGAGGATATTGCCGACGTATGTTTTGGCGACCGACTCCTGTTCGTAGCTTTCCGTGTCCATAAAGACCAGTGAGTCCCCCTCATCGTAGAGATACTGCATCTTCTTTGTTTCGATCCGCACGTCCTCGACCTTCTCGCCGCCCCTGAAGGTCTTGTCAACGATGGAACCTTTCATTATTGATCTCAGCTTCGTTCGCACAAACGCCGCACCCCGTGCCGGTTTCACGTGCTGGTATTCGACCACGGAATAGAGATTTCCGTCGACCTTTATTACCATTCCCCTCTTGAAATCGTTGCTCGTTATCATGGAGAACTCCTCACACTATATGAATGTCTTTTGATGATTTTGTCAGTATTTCGGAGCCTCCGTCGGTAACCAGCACAACGTCCTCTATCCGAACACCGCCCCTGCCCGGTATGTAGATCCCCGGCTCCACCGTTATTACCGTATTCTTCTTCAGCCTTGAACGACCGCCGGCTTTAACGGCGGGCAGCTCGTGGACCTCCATACCGACACCATGCCCCAGTGAATGCCCGAAGAACGCCGAAAATCCCGCCTCTCCGATCACTCCGCGCGCTACGGCATCGAGATCACCGCAGCGAATTCCGGGGCGGACTGATTGGATTGCGCGTTCCTGCGCCGATCGAACAATTCCGTATATCCTGCGCAAATCGTTATCAATGCTATTTACGAAGACGGTTCTTGTCAAGTCTGAATTGTAGCCCCTGAACTCACACCCCATATCGATAAGAAGCGCGTCCCCTTTTTCGATCCTCCGCGTCATGGAAGTAATGTAGTGCGGCATGGAGGCGCCGGGACCGGATGCGACAATTGAGTCGAAAGAGGTTTTTCTGCAACCGTTTTTCCTGTAAAAATATTCTATCTCCACCGAAATGTCCCATTCCGTCAAACCGGGCTTTATGATTGAAAGAATATGTGAAAAACACCGGTCCGCCAGCTCCACCGCCATGCGGATCACCTCGATCTCTTCAGGCTCCTTTTCAATTCTCATTTCGTTTACCGGGCTCCCCCCTTCGCGCAGGGAGGCCGGCGAGATTTTTTTCCTGATGAGAGATGCCTGTGCGAGCGTGGCGCTGTGGTCTTCGACGAACAGCCTTTTATGTCGTCTGCGCTTAAGTATGTTCGCGACGGTCCTGTCGACGGGCCCCCTCATAAGGACAAATTCCATACCCGGCGGCAATATTGAACGCGCATACTCTTCATACCTCGAATCCGATATAAAATAGTCGTGTTCCTCAGTCATTAGAAGCACGGCCGAGGACCCCTCAAATCCGGTAAGGTATCGTATATTCGCAAGGTCAAGAATCAGGAACGGCAACAGGTCCTCACGCACGAGTCGTTTTTTCAGAGTGTTTATTCTCATCCCTCTTTCGTAACTCCTTTCAGCACATCGAGGAGACAGAGCAGCCCGGCAATATATGAATACGGGCCGAAGCCGCATATCTGGCCCACGCACACCGGAGCGATCAGCGAGTGCCGCCTGAACTCTTCCCGGGCGTGGACGTTTGAAAGATGCACCTCAACGACCGGAAGTGTGACGGCCGCTATCGCGTCACGCAGGGCAACCGAGGTATGGGTATATGCGCCCGGATTGATGATAATCCCGTCGTAGTGCCTCACGCCGTGTATATAGTCTATAAGTTCCCCCTCTCCGTTGGACTGGAAAAAAACGACATCCGCCCCGGCGTCCGACGCCGCGGCTTTGACCGACGCATTGATCTCTTCGAGCGTCATCCTGCCGTATACGCCGACCTCCCTCTCTCCAAGCAGGTTCAGATTCGGGCCGTGTATCACCGCGATTTTTTTCTTTTCCATATAGTCCCTCCTTTTACCCGGAAAACCGGGCGGGTATCATACCCGTACCGGCAGGTCGCGCTACGAAAGATTAGCGCACGGCGGTTACTCAGTTAAATTATAATGTTCGATAAGGTTTTTGGCCTGGATTTTTATGACTGCGTTTTCCGGACCCGTTTCAATTTCTCTCAATAATTCTTCCGCCTTTGCTGAATGTGCGCTTTCATTCATCAGTATCGCCAGATTTATCCTCGCCTTCAGAGCAAACGGATTGTCTGGCGCTGCAGTATCTATCAGGCGCTGAAAATGGCCAGCCGCTATGCGCGGGTTTTTGTGGTAATGAAGGCTGATTACGGCAAGCAAGTACAACGCCTCTTCCCTGTAGTCGTTCTCACCGGCGGCGAGCCTGCCGAAAAAATGGCTCGATTGCGTATACTGCTGCTGTTCAAAATATATTTTTCCAGACAGATAGTTCAGAAGCGGATCGTTGCCCGAGTACCTCGTCAGATGGGAGGAGTAGATGGTGAAATTTCTCAGATCACCCTTCAGGTAATAATAGAACAGCGCCTCCTTTACGACCGTCTCCCCGTCCGAATATCGCAGTATTGTGCGAATACCGGAATTCGTCATTTCGATCGCTTTCTCAATCTTTCCCGTGCGGAACAGTGCCGTGATTCGAAGTATCATAATCCTGTCGGCGTGCTTGGGCGTCTGTATCTGGTCCAGCAGAGCAAGCGATTCACCGTACCTGCGGGCATTTCCGTGTATCTCCGCCATTTCGATCCTGGCATCGTCGACGATCCCGGAGGCGGGACATTCAACTGCCAGCTTGGCAAAATGATCGAACGCGACATCCTCCCTACCTTCCGCCAGGTAATGCATGCCGAGTATGTAGAGCGCTTCCGCGTATGCTTCGGACCCTGCCGACAGCAGTGCCGGTATGGCCTGTGCCGTCCATATATCACCGACCTCCAGCGCTCCCCTGGCCAGAATCAGCCTGTCTCCTTCTTCCAGCGTCTGCACCGGTATTGCCGCCAGCGTGCGGTAGGCCATCTCCAGGTTTTTTTCCATATAGTAAGCGCGGCCGAGATGGATCGCCATCATCCTCGAACGCTTTTCGTCAAGCTCGGGTTTCGACTCGTCCCCGGCGATAGTGATTATTTCGCGGAACCGCTTTAAGCGGAAAAGGCACTCAACACGATTCACAAGGGCGTCGGCGGCCATTTCGCGACCCGGCACGGAGAGATACTGACGGTACAACTGTTCCGCGCGGATGAAATCGCCCGTCGTATAACTCTCGCCCGCCCATGAGTAAAGAATTCTGCCGGCGCTTTCGGAGCGCGGATAATTGCCGACAATGAAAAGGAGATAGCGTGCATTGCTCACTCCCTTCCGACCGAGCTCAAGTGCAAAATCATATAACACAACTTCGATTCCGACCTGGCGCGCGTATGCGGACTGCAGCGTCTGTGCGGTTCTCTCGGCGTTCTTTGTATCCGATGCGCCAACATACAGCCCGAGCAGCCGGACCAGGGCATCGTATCTTTTTTCAACACCAGGCAGGGAAATATACCGGTTCAGAAGTTCGACCGCCTGAGTATATTCGTTTTTCATTGCGTGCGCGATTCCGAGGTAATAGACTGCCTCCCGAAGGTACGATGACGACGGATTGACCGACCGTATTTTATTGAACCCGTTGATGGCTGCGTCGGGATCGTTGCGTTCCAGCGCGACCCTCGCTATAAGGAACTGGACCTGGTCGTTTCCCTCGTTCTCAGGGTAGGTGTTGATGAGAAGCGAAAGTATACGCTCGGCGTCCTCATACCGCTTGACATCGACGTACACCCTGGCAAGCAGAGAGAGGGCGCGGCGCTGTTCCTCCTGCTCCGGGAGCGAAACCGCGTCTTCAAGGTACGGTATCGCCTCGACCGGTTCCCGCTTCAAATATATCCCGCTCAGGATGAGCGCCGCACGGCTCCGAAGGGCCATTACACGGGTCGAATTGCGCACTTCCTCGAGCAGCTCGATACCCTCTTTTTCGTTGTTCTGCCTGATGAGAATCTCACCGAGCTGGTATTTGCCGTGGTAGTACCATTCCGACGACTTGCCGATGAGAAGAAAGGATTCCAGTAAGGACTTTGCGGAATACACGTCCCCGAGGGCGATGCAAGATATCGCCTTGAAATACTGCGCGTCGCAGTACGGTGATTCCCTGAGCATCGCCTCGGGAATGCCGTAAAACGCCTTCAGCGATTCGCGGTGACGCCCTTTTATCTGGTAGATCCTGCCGATTATCATGCGGGCCTGGGCGTCGCTTGTTCGGTCGATTCTGGAACTTACGAGCGATTCGAGCAGCTCGAGCGACTGATCGTAGTCTTCATTGAGAAAAAGAGCCCGCCCTATCCAGACCACCCGGTGGGAGTTCTGGGCAACATTCGTATTGCGGTTTATGGCCTCCTTCCACTCAATGACCGCCTCGTCGTATCGCGCCTGCTGAAAGTATATCTCTCCTATCCGGTCGAGTGCCGCCACCGTAAGCATCTCGTTACGGCTCTGCGCGATGAAACGCTTGAACTCCTCGATGGCGCGTATATAATTTTTCAGGAAATAATTCGATTCCGCTATCCAGTACCGGGATTCCTGGCACAGGTCCTGTGCGGTACAGATGAGCAGAAACCTGTTGAACTCGAATATGGCGTCTTTATATTTCTTCTGGTTGAATATCGACAGGGCGAGGTAATACCATGCGCGGTCTCGATACTCGGCGTTATCGCCTGAATCGATTATCTTCCGAAACAAAAGTTCCGAAGAACCGTAATTACCGGCCCGAAACGCTTCGGTGCCCTGCTCATAGAGGGCCTGCATCCCCCCGGCGTGAGCACCCGGCATCCGCACGGCAATAACCGGAAGTAGTATCAGTAATAAAATGCGAAACGATTTCATTGCATTGCACGTATAAATAACCTGATTCCGTCAAGCGCGTACTGGGAAGAAAAATCGCGCACTCTCTCCCGGTCGCCCGGTAGTATCCTGGTAAATGTCCGGGACGCAGTCCCGTCGGCGATTGCGAAACATACGGTACCCACCGGCTTGGCCCGGGTTCCTCCCCCCGGCCCCGCGATTCCGGTTACCGCCGCTGCCACGTCCGCGCCGAGGAGACCGAGGGCTCCGCGCGCCATCGCCAGCGCCGTCTGTTCGCTCACTGCTCCAAAACTATCCAGCACCTCCGACGAAACATCAAGTACATTCCTTTTTACTTCATTCGAATAAGCCACAATACCGCCCCTGAAAACCCGGGAAGCACCGGGTACATCGGTTATCTTTTTCGACACAAGCCCTCCGGTGCAGGACTCCGCCAGGGCGAGGGAGAGACCGTGCTTTTCCAGGAGCCGTACGGTCTCCTCCTCGAGACTGCCGGACGATGGATCGAGCATCCGGTCGCCGAAAAGCACGGCGGCCTGATCCAGTATCGATGCAACCGGCAGGGTTTTTTCCCCGCGACCCACAAAACGTACGGTATTCATACCCGGTGTGGTTGTAATACCCCAGTCGATTGAATCGAAAGGTATGTCCATCCCCGCCACGATATCGTTGACCTCCGCCTCGCGCATGAGCACAACCCGGATGGTGAGCGAATCCCTGCCCTCGCCGGGGAACAGGGACAGCAGATACGGTATAACGCCCTTTTCGAACATGGGACGCATCTCGCGGGGAACACCCGGCAGGAAAATAAGAATCTTGCCCTGAATGTCCACGGCGAACCCGGGAGCAAGCCCCGTACCGTTCTCGAACACATGAGCTCCGCGCGGTACCGACACCATTTTTATGTCACCCGGCAGGATTTCCCGTCCCAGAGCGCCGAAAAAGGCACGGGCCCTCTCAAAGGACGTACGGTCCACTTCGAGCTCGCATCTAAGCAGCTCTGCGACAACCTCCGTCGAGCGGTCGTCGTCCGTCGGCCCAAGCCCCCCGGACACGATAACGATTTCCGCCTCGTCCATGGCGAGAAGGATAACGCGTCTGATATCGCCGGGAACATCCCCCACGGCATGGTGCGCAACCACGGTAAATGCGGTGGGGAACAGGCACTCGCTTATGAACGATGCGTTGGTATCCGATACGCGTCCGTGGACGAGTTCACTTCCGGTTGATACGACCGAAACGCGTCTCACCGCCGCACCCTACATCTTTTCTGGGGCCGAAACCCCCAGAAGCCCCAATCCGTTCTTCATGACGATTCGCACGCAGTCGCACAGCGCCATATTCGAATTGGCCTCAACCGGGTCGTCCGCAAGCACACGATGCTCCGTATAGAACCTGTGGTAGGACTGGGCGAGCCTCATAAGGAATGACGCGATTCGGTGCGGTTCGAACGACGCCGCCGCGTCGGCGATTTCCTCCGGAAAACGCGCAAGCAACTTGAGGAGCACAAGCGCCTCCGGATTCCGCAGGCAGGCGAAGTCTCTCGCGCGCGGATCGTAGGCAATCCCGCGCTTTTCCGCCTCCCTGAATATGGAGCATATCCGGGCGTGAGCGTACTGAAGGTAGAAGACCGGGTTTTCCGAGCTCTGCCGCTTGGCCAGCGCGAGATCGAAATCGAGATGGCTGTCGGTCGAGCGCATCGTGAAGAAATAGCGGGCCACGTCGACGCCTATCTCGTCGAGGAGCTCGCTCATGGTCGAGAATTTTCCGAGCCGCTTGGACATCTTCACCATCTCGCCTTCCATAACCAGATTGACCTGCTGGGCGATAAGCACACGGAAGGCGCCGTCCGGACAGCCCATGGCCTTCATCGCGCCCGCAAGCCGGGCGATATAACCATGATGATCGGGGCCCCAGATGTCTATTATCATGTCGTACCCGCGTTCCTTTTTATTGCGGTGATAGGCGATATCGGCAAGCAGATATGTCGGTCTGCCGTCGTCGCGCACCACGACGCGGTCTTTGTCGTCACCGAAATTCGTGGAGCGGAACACCTTTTTGCCGTCTTCTTCGTATATAACGCCCAGAGCCTCAAGCGCCCGCAGGGTTTCGTCCACGCTTCCGTCCGAATGAAGCCCGCTTTCAAGGAACCAGCGCTTGAAGCTGACATTGAAGCGCTCGAGGTCCCGCTTCTGCCCGTTCACATTGTACTCAACC
>CAZEAH010000045.1:0-11298 GCA_964510075.1 uncultured Leptospirales bacterium
CTCTCAAGAAGTCGCGAGAATTCATCATCGCCGATATATTTTTTCGCCTGGAGGATTTTCATCTTGATCACCGTCGGGATATGCTTACCGGGTCAGCGTGTGTAGCGTGTTTTACCTGAATATACTTTTTTCGATAAAGCGGTTATATACAGCGATTCGGGAGGTTCCGAACCACTGGTTCCATTTGCTTTTAAAAAATTCCTGTTTGTTAAACCGGGGGTTTTCGTCGAGCCTCAGTTTTGCAATTATTTCATCGAGCTGACGGCCGTTAGCGGCCAATTCCGTGTTGTACTTCATTAATACCGTACGGCGTATTTCGTCGAAATAATGGACCTTATCGAAATCGATGTTCAGGGTATTAATGTTTGCCTCGTACCATTTAAGAATTTTCTCTTTTATAAATTCAGTCGGTATGTAACGCACAACCCTGTTGCCGGGCAGGTATTTAAAACAGAGTCCGATCCTGTCAACCTGGAAAAGCGAAATGAGCGCCCTGTGAAGGGTGGCGGGTCCTATATGATAAACGAAAAGATTTCGCATTTCATCCTGAAAACCGAAAAAATCGCATAGTTCCTGTGTCTGCTCTATAATGGTTTTAAAGATAAATTCCTCATATTCCAACTCAATATTTTTTGACGTATCACTCAGGAAGCGGATCATCGCGCGCTTGACGACACCTTCCTGGTTGGCAGTCGTTTCAGGCTCCCGGGAGAAATAGAACGAATTCGCAAGATCTTCGTAATCCCTGTCCAGCCTGTCCCGAGACAGCCGCATTGTGTACGGCTCTCGCGTATTCCAGGAGTTTGTGCCCCTCACCCTGAAACCGACATCCACTTCCTGCCCGAGTGGATCCGGCTGCCCTCCGAAAGGTGCAATAGTTCCCATAATTTCATTTTCTTCGCGAACGGATAATACCTCCTGCTTTTCTCTGATTTCGCCGCCGGCCATCCCTTCCGTATCGAGCTCGAGAGCGCGCCCGGAAGCGCGCTGTTTTACCGTTCCGCCGTCGATGTAAGCACCGATGTTGAATAGCGCATCGTATTTATACGACATCGACTGATAATATATTGTTTTGTTTGAAATATCTCTCTCTATTACATCTAAATCATCGCTCGGAATGGCAAGAAAAAGGGCGATACGGGCCAGGAATCGATCTGTAGCCTCGCAAAATGATAGAGCAGATTCGACCTGCGCGTTCAGCTCGGAATACAGCCCTTTCCCCTCAACGGCGAGATTGATAACACCGATGCTTCTTGAAAGCTCACTCCATTCCTTCCGGGCCCTGCTGTTGAATTCCCTTAAGCGCAGAAAGAGTTCCGTTAGCATAATGAAATCGAGCTTATTTTCTTCTTCAAAACCTTCAAAATATAGGGGATAGTCCTTGCGTGCTTTTTTAATGAGGGAATCGATGGATAAAGGAATAGCGAATTCACCGTACAGCCTTTCTATATTCTCTATAAACCGAATAAATGTATATTTGTATTTCTGGATCAGTGATTGAACGCTCTCCGGGGCGCTGTATTCGGATAGAAGTCTCCGGAAATGCGTCGTTTTTATCGTATGAATATTTACGGCCGCGGGCACCCCTTTGGCAAAATCCATTACATCATTGTCGACCTCAAGACCCAGTATCCGTTCGATGAACGCCTTCTCGGAGTTTTCCTTGTCGCCGGAGGCTTCAATATTTATATCAGACTTCCGTGCCATGCGCTGTTTGAAGCGCAGGCTGTCCTCTCTCGCTCCGCTGTAATCTGAGTCGCTGTCCACATCGGACAGCAGTCTGTCGAGGTCGTCATCTATCATCCGGTGCCATCGTCACCTGTCTATGGTTTTACGGGTTCGAGCATTCC
Source organism: uncultured Leptospirales bacterium (assembly GCA_964510075.1). Lineage (GTDB taxonomy): Bacteria > Spirochaetota > UBA4802 > UBA4802 > UBA5368 > MVZN01. Next base: position 1,851 of record CAZEAH010000045.1, read on the forward strand.
ACCGTCCGCCTTGATCATATCCGTCTTCTTCTCTTTCGCCGACGGATCGCCAGGCTTTTGCGACGCTATGTTTGTCATCGGAGGAAGCTCTTCTCCCCGCATAATTACCTGTATTTCTTCGGCGTTGAGGGTCTCTCTTTCGACAAGATACTGGGCGATCTTTTCGAATTTTGTTTTGTTTTCCGTTATCAGCCGACGCGCGCGCTTCTCGCAATCGGCCAGGATGGCCTTTACCTCGTCATCTATCATCTCCGCGGTCGTCTCGCTGTAATCACGGTGCTGGGCGATTTCCCTTCCAAGAAATATCTGTTCATTCTTCTTTCCAAAGGTGACCATACCGATCTTTTTGCTCATTCCCCACTCGCAGACCATTCTGCGGGCGATATCGGTTGCCCGCTCCAGGTCGTTGCTCGAACCGGTAGTAACATCTTTAAACTTAAGCGATTCGGCAACGTGCCCTCCGAAGAGCACCGTAATCTGATTCAGCCAGTAATTGCGTGAGTGCAGGTGCTTTTCCTCTTTCGGAAGCTGCATGGTAAGCCCGAGGGCCCTGCCGCGAGGTATTACCGTTACCTTGTGTATAGGATCCGATCCCGTCAGCAGGCCGAGCAGGGCATGGCCGGATTCGTGGTATGCGATGATCTCTTTTTCCTCGTTGGAAATGAGCATCGAACGACGCTCGGGGCCCATGAGCACCTTGTCTTTGGCGTCCTCGAGATCAATCATGGAGACTCTTTTTTTCCCACGGCGCGCGGCAAGAAGCGCTCCCTCATTAACCAGATTGGCAAGGTCGGCCCCGGTAAAACCTGGAGTACCGCGTGCTATCACCTTGAGATCAACCTCGCGCGAGAGCGGGATTTTCCTCGAATGGACCGCCAGTATCTTTTCTCGTCCCTTTATATCAGGGGTATCGACAACAACCTGGCGATCGAACCGGCCAGGCCTGAGAAGGGCGGGATCGAGAACATCGGGTCTGTTCGTCGCGGCGACGATTATAACTCCCTCGTTGGTCTCGAATCCATCCATTTCGACAAGAAGCTGATTGAGGGTCTGCTCACGCTCATCGTGCCCGCCGCCAAGGCCCGCCCCTCTCAGCCTTCCGACCGCATCGATCTCATCAATAAAAATGATGCACGGCGCGTTCTTCTTTCCCTGTTCGAACAGGTCGCGCACCCGTGAGGCTCCGACACCGACGAACATTTCCACGAAATCGGAACCGCTTATGGAGAAGAAAGGGACTCCCGCTTCTCCGGCAATCGCCCGGGCAAGGAGGGTTTTGCCCGTTCCCGGAGGCCCCATAAGCAGTACGCCTTTAGGGATTTTTGCGCCGATACTCGAAAATTTCTTGGGATCTTTAAGAAAATCGATTACTTCACCGAGTTCCTCTTTCGCTTCATCGACACCCGCCACATCGGCGAATGTCACCTTGTTCCGGGTTTCGGGATTAAGGCGAGCCCGGCTTTTGCCGAAGGACATCGCCTTGTTGCCGGTCGACTGGATCTGTCGTATCATGAAAAACCAAATGAGCCCGAAAAAGAAAAGCCATGGAAGGAAATTCAGCAAACCCTTCAGGAAAAGGTTGTCATCGGCCTCCTCTCCCTTTATCTCGACTTTCGAGGCAAGGAGGTTTTTCATGAGCTCCGGATCGTCATAAGGAATGATTGTTTCGAAATGGAATGATTTATCTCCTTTCGTGTAGGTCCCTGATATCTTCTTGCCGTTTATGATGGAAACGGCCTTTACTTTCTGTTCCGACACCTTTCGCAGGAAATCGCTGTACTGCAGCGTTTCCACTCGCGGCCTGGTGGTATCGTTCATTTTAAAAATCGCTATCGCAAGAACCACTATAAGAAGTAAAAGCGCGATCTGTTTTCCTGTTTTGTTCATTTGCCACTCCTGATAGTTCACAGCCGGAGACAATTTGCACGGTTCCCCGGTACGCCTTGATCATAATGTATCCGGCGGCCACATGCCTGTGTTTTCCGGTTTGGTGACAATCTCTGGTAATTACGACGGGCCGGATTCGAGTCGCCAATCACCGCCAATTCCACGGCTGATCACCGTTGCCGTTTATCCTCCGACCCGGTATATAGCAAGTATTTTTTGTGACATCTCCGAAACCATGTAGTTACGACCCAGCCTGTGGCTTAAACCCGGTATCACTCCGGTCATCAGCGCCGCCGTCTCTTCCCTCGCCATAACGACCGGTATCGAATCGCGCAGTTTTAAAGGTACTTTCATATCTATAAGGACATCCTTAATCTTTTTAGTGCCACCGGAAAGTCGTATTCGGTCTCCTTTGGCCCTGCTTCTCAATATAATATAATCTACGCCGTCCGGTAAAGCTAAAAAAAGGCCGGGCCCGTTTCGTCCTTCCATCAGAAATCGGGTATAATCCGCGACGCACACCGTCATTCTATACCCGATCTCGCTGATATCAACATCCAGGGGGCGTGCGCCAATACTTGCTATATCCACCCTGTATTCCCACGACGGAGTACCGGCGGCCTCCGCGGACGCGTTACCGATGCTTATAATCGATCCCTGTCCCTCGCGATCGAATCGAATATCGAGATTCGATCCAACCCTTAAAAGTACGTCTGATTTTAAAGAGCGATATAATTTCATGATCTCTTCTATCCGCGTGCTCGAAATATATTCTCCAAAGTGGTCTCGCAAGACCGTAACCAGAACATGGCGAACGATTCTTTCGTCGTTATCGAGTCGCGATGTATTGATCAACACCCTGCCGTTTCTTACCGTATACAAAGTCCCGTATGTTCTGCGGACAAGGTGATCTATGAGTGACTCGCTCTCCTGGGCGAGGCGGGAGAGCCGCACCAGCGCCTTCACCGCTCCGGGAAACCTTCGTTCAGCTGCCGGGAGAAGTTCATTCCTTATGAAGTTGCGCAGAAAAGTTGGATCATTGTTGCTTTTGTCCTCCCTCCATTCGAGCCCGCGCAACCGAAGGTATGCGTAAACCTCGGAACTGCTCAGGATGAGAAGCGGGCGTATTAGAGTTCCCCGTACAGGATCGATACCTCTCATCCCGTGGACACCGGTACCGCGCAGTATGCGCATGAGTACCGTCTCGGAATTGTCGCTCATGGTATGCGCGGTCGCCACTCTGGTCCACGAATCTGCGCCCGCGATTTCATAGAGCATTTCGTACCTCCGGTCGCGTGAAAAATCTTCAAAAGATTTTCCGCTCGGTCGCACCGAGCAATCGATCCTCTTGACGTACAGCCTCAGCCCTTTTTTTTCCGCGAGTTCCTTAACGAAATATTCATCATCGTCCGAATCCTTCCCCCTTGAAAGATGATTCAGGTGGAAAATTCCGAGTGTCAGTTCAAGCGATTCGGCCAATTGGCTCATTATATCCAGCAGCGCCACCGAGTCCTTGCCCGCCGAAAGCGACAGCAGGATGCGATCCCGCTTTGTAAGCATCCCGTGTTCCATGGTGAACGCCCTGACGCGGCGGATAATTGAAATATGATTATTTTTCATCACACTCCCTCAGGATGAATGTTCCCCGTTCGCACCGCATATTTCCAGTAATTTATTTTGCAGCCCAGCCGTATCGTCCCCGAAACGTTTGAAAAATGATTGCTTTTTGTAATGAAAACGGAAGATAGTGAGGTCCTCACGACCACGTCGAACCACCATATTAACCGGGGTGATAGCATGGATTCACATGTAAAGGAACGGGCGCTCGAGTGGACACGCCCCCCCTTCGATGAAGAGACCAGGAAGGAGATCGCGCTCCTCATCGAACAAGGTAACGAAAAAGAGATCGAGGACCGTTTCCACACCATGCTCGAATTTGGCACCGGTGGTCTTAGAGGAGTCATCGGCGCCGGCACAAACCGTATGAACGTGTACACCGTCGGTATGGCGACCCAGGGGCTCGCCAATTACATCCTGGCCCGCAAACGGCATGAAAACGGCGTTATCATCGCACGCGATTCCCGAAGGATGTCAGATGTCTTTTCACGCGAAGTCGCCTGTATCCTCGCCGGAAACGGCATACATGCATATTATTTCGATGATATCGCCCCCACCCCGCTCTGCTCTTTCGCCATTCGCGATCTCAAGGCGGTGTCAGGCATCGTCGTAACGGCAAGCCACAACCCGCCGGAATACAACGGCTATAAGGTCTACTGGGAGGACGGCGGCCAGGTCGTTCCCCCCGTCGATGGAGAGATCATCGACGAAGTCAGAATGATCCATTCCATCGAGGCGATTAAACGTATGGACTTTGACGAGGGAGTGCGCCTCGGTCTCATTACTATTCTCGGAGACGACATCATCCAGAACTATCTCTCCCTGCTCGAGAAGAAAGTCCTGCGCCCCGTAAAGCCTTCGGAAACGGTCATCGTATATACGCCACTGCACGGGACCGGGTATCGCATCATTCCGGCAGTTCTGCGACATTTCGGTTTCGCTAACATATTTCCCGTTGAATCGCAGTCCAGACCTGACGGAAGTTTCCCCACCGTTAGCTCACCCAATCCCGAGGAGCGCGAAGCGCTTACTCTCGCACTCGAGCTCGCCCGCAAAGTGGACGCCGATATTATACTCGCCACCGATCCCGATGCCGACCGCATGGGAGTCGGGATTAAAAACCCTCGGGGTGATTATGATCTCATTAATGGGAACCAGATCGGCACAATGCTCGAGTACTATCTGCTTCACCGGCTTTCTCAGAATGGCAGCCTTCCCTCCAATGCGGCGATCATTAAAACAATAGTCACCACCGATCTTCAGGACGTCATCGCAAGGAGCTATAATTGCGCGGTGGACAATGTCCTAACCGGTTTTAAATGGATAGCCATGAAAATGAAAGAATACGAGTCCTCCGGGAAACGGTCTTTCGTGTTCGGCGGAGAGGAAAGCTACGGATACCTTCCGCTCGACTTCGTTCGCGACAAGGACGCAATCAGTTCATGTTATTATTTTGCCGAAATGGCCGACTGGCTTTCCCAGAACGGCAGTACCCTGTACGAGTTTCTCAATGCAATTTATCTAAAATACGGCCTCTATATAGAAGATCTCCTTTCTATGACCATGAAGGGAATGGACGGCATGGGAAGGATCCGTTCGATAATGGAGTCGTTCAGGAGAGATTCTCCGGCTGATTTTGGAGGAATACGCGTGTCCCGTATTGCCGATTATCTTTCCCTTGTTGAAACGTCCATTGGCAGTGGAACGACCGTCACCATAAAGGGCATACCCTCATCGGACGTTTTGCAGTTTTTCCTGGAGGACGGATCTAAAATCACGATGAGACCATCCGGCACCGAGCCTAAAATAAAGTTCTACTTCAGCGTTAACGCCCGCGTCGCCGCTGACGATCTGGAATCCCAAAAGTCGGTTCTGCGCGAGAGAATTGAACGTCTCAAAGCCGACCTTTCGTCGAAGGTAAACGCCGTGTGATTTCCACGAGGACTTCATCCTGCTTGGCATTCATCAGGGCGGCATCATCCATCGAACGCTCATGATCGTATCCTGCAAGGTGAAGAATCCCGTGCGCAAGAAGCCTCATGATTTCCTCGGCCGGAGTCACTCCGAAGCGGGCCGCCTGGTCCATGGCGCGCTCGCAGGATATATACACATCGCCGAGTTCCTCGACCGCGGAACCGGGAAACGGAAAAGGATTCTCCCTGTATGCAAAAGATATGACGTCCGTCGGACGTGCCTTTCCGCGGTATTTTCTGTTAATTTTTCGTATTCCCGCATCATCTGTGAGGATGATGGAAAGTGCTACTCCGCTCAGATCCGTCATTTCGCAGACGCGCATCGCCGCGTTTTTCAGACGTCTTCCCGATACACCGGCGAACGGCAGCTTCGCATTCCCCTCAAGAAACAGGCTTATGCTCGTCCTCGCGGTTCTGGACCTTCTCTTCAAGTTTCTGAACCTCTTCATTGTCAGGATACTCTATCCTGGTATGAAATATTCCGTTAAGTATTCTCATGAAGGCCCTCTGTATTTTGTTAAGGTCAGACATGGTAAGATCGGAATATTCAAACTCGTCATCATTGAGCTTGTTGTAGATTATTTTTTTAACCAGCGATTCGAGTTTTACGTTGGTCGGATCCTGAAGCGACCTCGAGGCCGCCTCGACCGCGTCCGCGAGCATGACTACCGCGGTTTCGCGCGACTGCGGTTTCGGGCCGGGGTACTGGAAGTCGGACCTGCTTACTGTCCCCGAATCGCCTGCGGCGTCGGCTTCCTCGAGCGCCTGATGGTAGAAAAATGTCATCATCGTCGTTCCATGGTGTTCGCGTATGAAGCTTTCCACCTGTTCCGGAAGCCTGTTCTTCCTCGCAAGTGCGATTCCCTTTTCAACATGTGAAATGATAAGCCTGGAATAGTCGACTGGTGAAAGCGTTTTCGCCCTTTTGTCGGTTATTTTGTTCTCTATGTAGATACCCGCGTCTTCGATCTTCCCGATGTCGTGATAATATCCTCCCACCCGGGCGAGCAGATAATTCGCGCCGATTTCCTTGCATGCCGCTTCGGCCATATTCGCCACCATCAACGAGTGGTTATACGTTCCCGGAGCTTTTATGAGCATTCGCCTGAAAATGGGCGCGTTGAGGTCTGAAAGCTCCAGAAGATTGAATTTGGTGGTAATGCCGAAAAAGTTCTCGAACAGGGGAAACACTCCCAGCACCAGGATGGAATTGATGATGCCGTTTGCCAGAGAAAGCTCGATATTTCGTAGCGTATCGTACAGCGAGTACTCCTCCATAAGACAAACGCCGATTACCACGGCTGAATTTATCAGTCCGAGTATAAGTCCTCCGCGGAGAAAATCAGTGCGCCGCTCTACGTTCGTGAGGACGAAAACACCAAGGATCGCCGAACTGAACGCCGTAACTATCACCACAAGCGAACCGTTGCTCACCACGAAGGAGAAAAATATAAGATACAGCCCTATAATAAACCCGATGAAAATGTTGAACAGCGTCGCAACGATCATCGTTACCGCCGCGATCGGCAGATACAGTGCGAATATTATACTGGAATTAAGGATATTGTCGGTTCGTGAAAGGAAAAACGTATAGAGGATGAACACCACCACAATTGAAAAAATAATTACGGGCGCCTTGCGGTCGGGCAGAAGTCTGGAGTGATATTCGAGCAGGAAATATCCGAAAACGAAGAGAAATGACACCTGAAGCAGAAGAACGCCGAGAATATAATTTATGCGCGTGGACGACGCGTAGGTATTGAGGATGTTAATCTTGTTGAGTGTCTCTGTCGTAATGGTGTCGCCTTCCCTCACTATCGTCTGCCCTTTCTTCAGCACGCCCGTTACCGGATTCGCGTTTCTGACAGCCTCTTCGATCCGGCGCTTGGTTTCCTCCCCGTTGAAGTACAGGTTTGGCTTTAAAAGCGTTCTGACGATCGAAACCACTATCGAGAGCTCCTCCCGGTTTCGCCGCTGAGCGAGCGCGGCGGCAACCGCCGGAACGTCGGCATTTATTTCCGCGAGGGTCTTAAGGTCTTCCAGGTTCCTTGAAATCTCATCGGTAACCTGAGGACTGTTAATAATCCTTACGGTTACATTCCTGTTCTCGATTGACAGAGGATTCGAATAAGGAGCGGGCATCACTCCGTTATCAAGGATATGAATTATTGTCTTTTTAACGCTCTGTCGTGTTTCCGGTGTGTGCTGACTCCTCAACAGCTCGTAAAGAACCCTGTCATCGTACTGGGGATACTTCGGCAGTTTTGTCTTGAGGGTTATCAGCTGGAAAGTCCTGTCCTCAGTGCCGGTGGGAGGGATCTCGCGGAGAGTTATATCGATGTAATCGAACAGCACATCCACGAACCTCAGGCTTTCGATTAAAACGGAGTGGTCGCGATCGAATACCAGCGGCACGGCCTCTGCCGCCCTTCCCTTTTCGGCCCGGGTTTCGGATTCTATTTCGAACACTATGTCTCCGGGAACCCGAACGTCCTCGCGTGCGATGTCGCCTATGGTGTAATTGTGAGTCTTTCCGACCACATTGATTGAAAGAAGCGCCGTCGAGATCACAATTATTCCGAGGATGAGCAGTAATGAGAGCCTTACGTTGCGATTTCTCATCGCGGCGTTGAAGGACTTGCTTATTATTTTAACGGTGGTAAGCATCGGGTTAATTCAGGAAATCGATTTCCCTTGCGGACTCAGGCCTTCCGCCCTTTCTTTTCGGCATGATCGTACGCGGCGACGATTTTTTCTACGATTGGATGCCTGCAGATATCTTCCCGTCCAAATTCAATAAACGCGATTTCCTGGACCCTGCCAAGAATTCTCATGGCGTTTAAAAGGCCGGAATTCCTGGGCTTCTCGATATCGATCTGGGTCACATCTCCTGAAATGACGATTCTCGAATTGTTGCCTAGCCTGGTAAGAAACATCTTCATCTGTGAAATCGTGGTATTTTGACCCTCATCGAGAATGATGAAGGCCCTGTTAAGCGTTCTTCCGCGCATGTACGCGAGGGGAGCGATCTCAATGGTGCCCTTTTCTATGAGTTTTGACACTTTTTCAAACGACAGAAGATCAAAGAGCGCGTCATACAGGGGTCGAAGATAGGGATTGATCTTCTGTATCAGGTCGCCCGGAAGGAAACCGAGGCTTTCGCCCGCCTCCACGGCGGGCCTGGTAAGGATTATCCTCTCGACACGGCCCGCGAGCAGGTGCCCGAGCCCCACCGCTACCGCCAGGTACGTTTTGCCCGTTCCAGCCGGACCTGTCGCAAATGTGATGGCGTGTTTATTAATCGCCGATACGTATTTCGCCTGGTTCAGGGTCCTCGGGGAAATTGTCCGTCCCGTTTCGGGTATGGTTATCTTAAGCCGGTTGAGTTCTTCGGTATCTATATGTCCTCCCGCTGCAATCGTGGTGGCCAGATACCGAATGTCAAAATCGTCAAACTCGTATCCCCTGTCCTTCAGCTGCAGGTAATCCCCCATAAGGTGCAGCAATCTGGAGGCCTTTTCGGTTGCTCCGCCGTTGGAACTGATTATAAGGGTATTCCCCCGCGGGATTATTCTGACATCGAGTATCTTCTCGATTATGATGAGGTTTTTATCCCTCAACCCGCAAATCCTTCTGTACAGGGACGAATCATCGATTTCGAAACGACTCTCTGCGGCGTTTTCGACCATATGTTACTTGTCGACCACCTTTATGGAGAGTTCCCTAAGCTGTGCTTGCGAGACGGGAGACGGCGCGTCGCTCATCATGCACTGGCCCTTCTGTGTCTTGGGAAAAGGGATGACGTCGCGTATTGAATTGCGCCTGAGGAGCAACATCAATATTCTGTCGAGACCGAGCGCTATCCCGCCGTGGGGAGGAGCCCCATATTTAAGGGCTTCAAGCAGAAATGAGAACTTTACTTTCGCTTCCTCCTCGGAGATGCCGAGCACACTGAACATCTTTTTCTGTAC
>CAZEAH010000046.1:0-11161 GCA_964510075.1 uncultured Leptospirales bacterium
CGCGATGAACATGGTCGGGACCCCGTTGATCGCCGTGCACTTTTCCGCGTGTATGGCCTTAAGCGAGGCCAGCGGATCGAAGGCCTCCATCACCACCATCGTCGAGCCGTGGTAGACGCTGTTCAGCGTGCTCATCACGCAGCCGAAACAGTGAAAGAGCGGCACGTGGATGAGCAGGCTGTCCTTTTCCGTAAGGCCCATCACGTCGCCGACCATACGCGCGTTGTTGACGATGTTGTAATGGGTGAGCATGACGCCCTTCGGGAAGCCCGTCGTCCCCGAGGTGTACTGCATGTTGATCACGTCGCGGCTGTCGCACGAGTTCATGCGCTCCTCGAGCGCCGCGTCGGAGACCGCCTCGCCCATCTTCACCACCTGATCGAAGGAGAACATCCCCGGCGTGGAGGCGCGATCGCCGATGTAGACGACATTTTTTAGGCCGGGGAGCTTCGCCGAGGAGATCTTTCCTGGCTGCTGCGCGGCGAGCTCGGGTACGACCTCGTTTACCGTATCGTAATAGTTGGTGTCGCGGTACTTCTCCATCAGCACCAGCGTAGTCGAATCCGACTGGCGCAGGATGTATTCGAGCTCGTGCGACTTGTAGTTGGTGTTAACGGTAACGAGCACCGCGCCGATCATGCCCAGGCCGAACTGCATATAGACCCACTGGGGCAGGTTCGTGGTCCACACCGAAACGTGGTCGTCCTTGCGCACGCCGAGCGCCATAAAGCCCTTCGCCACCGCGGCGCACGATGACGCAAAATCGCGGTAGTTCTGGCTGATTCCGAACTCCGGATACACCAGCGCCCGGTTGTCGGGATACTTCGCGGCCGTTTCCTTTAACAGCCCGCCGATGGTAATTTCCCTGAAATCCGACATGATAAATCCTCCTGAAGTTGTAAATAAAGACAGTCTTCCATCGCCAGTCGCTCCACTCAGGATCCCGGATGTCAGGGCCTGCCGCGGTCCCCGGAAATCCCGGGCCGTGCCCCGCGCGAACGAAGGGAAAGGCCCGGGATATCCGGATATGCGGCACGTCCATGTATATATATTTACGTCCCCTTACGCGTAACAACCTATGGCGCGCGATATCACCGTGCGCTGTATCTCGCTCGTGCCCTCGCCTATGGTGAGGAGCTTGTAATCGCGATAGAAGCGCTCGACGTTGTACTCGCGCATGAGGCCGTAGCCGCCGTGCAGCTGCACGGCCTCGTCCACCACGCGGCCCATCACCTCCGAGCAATAGAGCTTGGCCATCGCCGCGTGCTTCGAGAAGGGCAGGCCTGCGTCTTTCAGGCGGCAGGCCTTGTACAACAGGTTCCGCGCCGCCTCGATTTCGGTGGCCATGTCCGCGAGCTTAAACGCGTTAACCTGGAAGGTCGAAATCGGCACGCCGAACTGCCTGCGCTGCTTGGCGTACTTCAGCGCGAGCTCGTACGCCCCCTGCGCGCCCCCCAGCCCCATGGCGGCGATGGCGAGTCTCCCGTTGTCGAGCGTGGAGAGCATCTGGTGGAAGCCCTCTCCGCGCTTTCCGAGCAGGTTCGCCTCGGGCACGCGGCAGTCGTCGAAATACAGCTCGCCCGTGTCAGAGGCGCGCCACATCATCTTGCCCTTCATCTTCTTCGCCGTGAACCCCGGTGTGCCGTTGGGCACCAGGATGCACGACACCTCCTTCTTCCCGTCCGGCCTGGTTCCGGTTATCGCCTGCACGGTGCAGACGCCGGCCATCACCGAGGTCGAGTTGGTAATGAAGATCTTGCTCCCGTTGATCACCCACTCGCCGTTCTCCAGGCGCGCGTTCGTCCGGCTCGCGCCAGCGTCGGAGCCGGCCTCCGGCTCGGTGAGTCCGAACGAGGCCAGAATATCGCCCCGGCAGAGCTTCGGCAGCCATTCCCGCTTCTGCTCCTCGCTTCCGAAATAATAGATGGGGCCTATGCCCAGCGAATTGGCCGCCGCGACCGTCGCCCCGTGCGAGCCGTCCACCCTGGATATCTCCTCCACCGCGATGCAGTACGAGAGATAGTCCATGTGCGGCCCGCCGTATTACTCCGACACCACGATGCCGAAGAGGCCCATGTTCGCCATCTTCCTCGTGAGATCGGTCGAAAAGCTTTCCGTCTCGTCGAGAATCTGCGCCATGGGCGCGATCTCGTGCTCGGCAAACTCCCGGACGTTATGCCTGAGCAGCTTCTGTTCCTCGGTCAGTCCGAAGTCGTACATGACCTTCCTCCATGCCCTGCTTCTGTTTTTTTACGCCGCATACACCGGGACAGACCCGGAACGTATACGACCGGGGAACGACGCGACTTGCCAATCACCCTCTTTATTTCGCCGTCCCCCGTTGCACGCGCATTCATTCGCCCCTTCCCGGGGACTTCAGAACGAAAATCCCTCCGGCAACTGGTTTTCCTTTGCACCCGCCGGCACCCACGAAAGATCGAGAATGGTGTAGGTGGGACTCTGCTTCTTGAATATGGGCACCACCCGCATTCCCATCGCCGGATCGCCGAGCGAAAGGTAGCTCATAAGTATCGTCACCACGCCGTCGAATTCTATGTTGATGAATTTAATCGGCTTGTCGAGGATGTTGAAGGCTCCCGACCGTTCGCACACCATGAAGGTATGGATTCTGGCCGATTTCTTCGCGATATCGGTCATGTCGATGACGGTGTTTCTGCGCAGGCAGTCGGGGCAGTGTATCCGGAACGGCTGGTACACGGAGCCCCTGTACTCGCACTTCGGGTTGTCGCATCGCGTCGCCAGAAGCTTTCCCTGCGAGAGCGCTTCGAAGAAAGGCGCCTCTCCGCCGTAGGAATGCATATAGGTCATATCGCGCGGGTTGGTAATGCCGAGAAGCTTCCAGTCGTTGTCGGCGTCGCGGATCGGCGTATTGGGCGTCATGTGATGGAAATCGCCCTTAATTTTATACTGGTTGTTTTTAACGTACACCTGTCCGAACATACTCATGGTCATTCTCCTCTCAGGCGTCTTTCTTTAACAAATGGTCGGGATCCATCAGGATCGTCGCCGTTACGTGCGAACCGACGCCCGCGTGGCTGATCGCCAGCGCCCGCTTCGCGCCTTTGACCTGCAGGTCGGTCCAGTCGGCCGGCTTTGTGCGGTTGAACTCCTTCCAGCGCTTCTCGTCACCGTGCATCTCGGCCCAGCGCTCCCACAGGTGGCAGGCGATCTCGAAGGTCTGCATTATGCCGGTCGCGCCCACGGCATGCATACAGCCGATGAGCCCTCCCGAAAGATTTGAGGGCAGCTTTCCGGGTTTGCCGGTGTGGGGATTGGTGTGATAGCAGTCGCCCGACTCCACGTAGGTGCGGCCCTCGCCGTACGGGCGTATACCGATGTCTTCGTAGGTCTGCACGTCGCTGATGGTGAACGCGTCGTGGAGCTCGATGACGTCCAGGTCCTCCGTGGGGTCCTTTATCCCGGTCATCCTGTAAGCGTACCAGGCGGCCATGCGCGCGCCTAGGAAACCGGTAAAGCCGGGATACCGCTCGCCGCCCGGGAAGCGCTTTGCGAAATCCTTGTACTGCTCCGCCGTCTCGTTGGGCAGCAGCGGAATCTCCATGTCGCGCCGGTCCGCGGGACGCAGGGTGTGCGATCCGGCCGTCACCCAGATGCGGAGCGGTTTGTTCTTCGAATTTTTGGTCAGTTTGACTGCGGTCGGCTCGTCGCAGATGATCGCGCAGGCCGCCCCGACGCTCATGAGACAGGCATCCAGCGCGCGGAGCGGATAGGCCACCACCGGTGACTTCAGCACGTCTTCCACGGTGATCTTCATCGGGCCCTGCGCGAAGGGATTGAACCGCGCGTAGCCGTGGTGCTTAACCGAGATTTCGGCAAGCGTGCGGCGGAAGGACTCCTCCTCCTTGCCGAAAACCTGCCAGTACTTTTGCGCCATGACCGCGTAGTAGCCGGTGTAGATATGGCCCAGCGGCGACTCCCAGTCCTTGTCCGCCGCGCACGAGATCAGAAAGTTCCCTTCATCGGTGGGCACCTCGTCCATGCGCTCCCATCCCATGGCGAGCACGCAGTCCGAATATCCCGAGGCAACGGCCTTCACCGCCTCCCACAGGGTGGACCCGCCGGTGGCGCCGCCGGTCTTCACTCCGATATTACCCAGCGGATCGAGCCCCAAACGGTCGTGGATGACCGCTTCTCCGAGGAGCTGGTCGCCGAAGTGGTCCGCGAAGTGGCCGTAATAACAGGTATGGATATACTTTTTGAGCTCCGCCGGCTCCATGGCCAGCATATCGGCCGCCATGGTTAGCGCGTCGACGCAGAGCTCCTCCGTCCTTTTGTCCGGTATGGCCCTGTCGAACTTCGACTGCCCGGCCGTTACCAGATACACCGGACGCATGAGTTTTGGAACCTTGAGTTGCTGTTCGCTGAATTTGATCATACGTACATCCCCTCTCTTTATAGTGTAGATGCGCCCGCCTGACTGCCGGCGCGCATCATCCCGGACCAGGACTGGATGATCGTCCAATTTTTATATAAAAAAATATTACAATGTGCCGACCCACATCACGGCGGCCCTCTCCTTCGAGCGCCCCGTGATCGACTGCTTTTCCGGAACGGACCAGTAGTGCACCGCGTCGCCCTCCGAGAGGGTTATCCGCTCGTCGCCGTGCGCTAGCTCGACGGAGCCGCGCAATACGCAGAGCACCTCCTGGCTGTTCTTGATGTTCTTCCGCACGGGGATGCTCCGGTCCTTTTCGATCAACAAAACCGAGCTGTCGATAACGCGCCTGTTTTCCGGCGGAAAGAAGCGCCGCGTGATGAAGCCCGACGCGGGTATGTCCGCCTCGTCCCAGTCGTCCCGGCGCACCACCACGAGCTTCTCCTGCTTGCGCGCCTGGTTAAGCAGATCGCCGGCCTCCATGCCGATCGCGCTGCAAATATTAACAAGGGTGTCCACCGACGGCGAGTTGACGTCGTTCTCGATCTGGCTTAAAAAGCCCTCGGAGATTCCCGCTTTCTCGGCGACAACCTTGAGCGTGAGTTTGCGCTCCTTCCGCTTCTGTCGTAATAGCGCGCCGAGATTCATACCGCGAGCCCATCCGCTGAATATTTGCTAATAGTAAATATATACCATAAGTAAATATTAAAAAAATATGTCAACGAAATAATAAAAATGGTGTTAATCCGCAAACAGGAGCACCCAGACAATAAATGTTATCCGTGCCGCAAAAAGAGCTGCCAAAAGGCGATGGAGGGCCAGAGTACAAGAATTGAAAAAAAGGAATCACGCAGGCGGGATTAAGCCGGAAAAAGCTTATGGAAACAGCGGCAGGCGCCGGTGGCAGGAACGACATTCGCGCCCGCCACGATACCGGGCCAATGGGATGCGAAACCTCTCCGGAAAGGGATCAGCCCGTATACACCACCGCGAGCACCTGCGCCTGGCCGCCTCCCGAGCTTTTCAGCGAGTGCGGAACCGCGGAAAGATAGTAGATGCTGTCGCCTTCGCGGAGGATTTCCTCCTTTTTGCCGAGGCGGATGGTGATCTCGCCCTCGAGCACGTACAGGAATTCCTCCCCCTCGTGACTGGAAAGCTCGTCGGCGGTGCCTCCGGCGGGAAGGGTCACGATGAAAGACTCCATGTGGCGCGAGACCACCCCGGTCGAAAGCGACTGGTAGAGGTACCGCGGATTGTCCCTGTTGCCCGAGGGCGTCCTCCGGGTATCGCGGCGGTCCTCCCTGCGGATGACCGAGTAGCTGAACCCTGATTCCTCGTCGAGGATAATGCCGGTCGCCACGCGGAGGGCCTTTGAGAGCCGTATGATGGTCCCCAGATCCGGGAACACCTTGACGTTCTCGACCTCGCGAAGATAGCGCTCGTCCACTCCGGCCAGCCTGGCCAGCTTTTCGAGCGAAATCCCCTGCATCTCCCTGATCTTCTTAAGCCGCTCGCCGATAAAGCTCTTTTCCTCGGCCTTCTCCTGCTGGCTGTAGTAGCCGGTGAGGTCGTCGAGATAGTTCTGGTAGTCTTCGCTCTTCACCTGGGTTCGCATGGCGGTCACCTCGTTCATTCCCCGCGCCGAAAGGCCTTTTCCGGCGCGGCGGACGGTATGTCAACAGAATATCAGGGGCGACGGTCAGCCGTCAACAGCAAAACCGGCACGTTCCGGGGCTATGCCCCGTACAGAACGGCCAGGATGACCGAGCGGTCATCGGAGATATTTTCGATGCGATGAGGGATGGACGAGCGGTAATAGATGCTGTCGCCCTCGCGGAGCACTTCCGCCCTGTCGTCGAGGATGACGCGGACCGCGCCCTTCTGGACCATGATGAACTCCTCCCCCCTGTGGCTGGCGAACCGCCGCGTCTCGCCCGGGCCCTTCAGGGTTATGAGGAACGAGCGCATGCGCTTCTTCTCGGCGCTTCCGGCGAGCGTCATGTATTCGTATTCGGGATGCAGGAAGGCGGTGACGGTGGGACGGTGAGCCTTTTTTATATCGGCCCTTCGGACGACCGTGTATTCACCGCCGGCATCCGGGCGTTCGCCGTCGGCCGGAACGCTCGACAGCTCCGAATAGAAGCGGTCGTATTCGGGATTCGGCTCGGGCGCGAAAGAATCGTACGATTCCCGGCCCGTCGCGGTGAGCACACCCGTTTGCTTCTTGCCTTTCATTGAGAGCATCTCCACTCGCGGAGGGTGCCGGCTCCACCGGCCCCATTGCGAAGGGCCGCTCCGGGCGGCCTGTAAAAAGTGTACCTCGGCGACAATGCCGTTCAATTTATTTGACAAAAAAAAGCGCGCCGCGGGCTAGCCGCGCGCGCGGTATAGCTCCTTCTTCTTCCGCCCCTGGCTCTCAAAATACGGCCACAGCCGGGCGACAAGGCGCGGGAAGGCCATCAGAAGTTTCGACATAAATCCGTCGAAGGCGGGGACGCACACCTCCGGCTTCTTGCATACCATGGCACGGTACACCGCCTCGGCCACGGCGGCCGGCCTCTGCGGCGGAGCGCGGAAGGTGAGCGGCGAGCCGCCGTGTTCCGCCTCGTATTTCAGCATCGGCGTATCGACCGAATCGGGAAACACCGTGGACACGTGGATGTTGTGCGGCTTGAGCTCGATGTGGAGTGTGAGACCGAACCCGCGCAGGGCGAACTTGGTGGCCGTGTAGATGGAGCTGTACGTTTCGGGCACAATCCCCGCGAGCGACGATTTGGTCACGATATTCCCGCCCCCGCGTTTCTTGAGATACGGCACCGCCTCCATAGCGCAATTAATCGGGCCCATAAGGTTCACGCCGACCTGCCGCTCGACCTCGGCGCGCGTGACGTTCTCAAAGAGGTTCGGTACGATGATTCCGGCGTTGTTCACCAGAACGTCGACGCCGCCGAAGCGCTTCACCGCCCTGCGGAACAGATCCTTTATCTCCGCCGGCTTCGTGATGTCGCATTTTACGGCCAGGGCCCCCTCGCCGTAGGGACGGGCCGCCGCCTCAAGCCTTTTTTTATCGATGTCCGCAAGCGCCAGAAGCATTCCCTTCGCGTGGAAAAGCGCCGCGACCTCGCCGCCGATTCCGCCGGCCGCGCCGGTTATAACCGCCACCTTCCCTTTCATTTTTTGGCCGCCTTCCTGCGAACCTTCTTGATCGCCCCGTCCATTACCATCTCCACAAGCCACGGGCACAGGCGCTTCATCACATACGTAAATTTCCCCTCGAGGCCGGGGATGATGATGAACTTTCTCTTCAGCGTGTCTTTCAGCATGACGGCGGCCACAAACTCCGGCTGGTACAGCCCGGCGTTTCCGGAGATGGCCTTGGTCTCCGCCGGCTTGGTCTTCTCTTCCTCGTGGAGCTGGGGCGTATCCGTGTCCGGCGGGCACAGCACCGATACGTTGACGCCGTGCGGTTTGAGCTCGCCTCGCAGGCTCTCGGAAAAACCGATAAGGCCGAACTTGGCCGCGCTGTACGCCGTGTATCCGTATACGCCGACAAGCCCCGCCATCGACGAGATGTTCACGATGTGCCCCGCGCCCCTTGCCTTCATGACCGGCACCAGCGCCTCGCACGTGTTCCATACTCCGTACAGGTCGATTCGTATCTCCTCGTCGAACGTGGCGAAGGATGTTTTCTCAAAATCGTTGCAGTAGGCCACGCCGGCGCTGTTGATGAGGACATCGGGAGGGCCGAACTCCCTGACGGCCTTCTCCATGGCCTTCTTCACGGCGCGGTTGTCCGAAACATCCAGCGACACGGCCGCAAAGCGCTGGGCCGCCGATTTCTTCGCCGCCTCGATCCGACCGAGCGCTTTTTTCAGCTTCTCCTTGTTCCGCGCGAAAATAGCGACATTCGCACCGTACGACGAAAGCAGAATGGACGCGGCAAGCCCTATCCCGCTCGATCCGCCGGTAATGTAGACCGTTTTCCCCTGGTAGTAGTTCATGAGCGATTCTCCCTATGACTGTAGTGGTGTATGATTCCCGAGCATTAAGGAGGCCATCCGAGCGCACCGGCTAAACGGTCGCGGCGCGTTGTGACATCCCGTACCATAACAGTCAGATATGGAAAACGGACCTAAAATCAACATAAAAACGCTCCGTCTATATAATTATTGACGCCCGAAGCGCCTCCCCGGATAATGCAAGCAGTGTCGGCGACGGGGGTGCGTACGGATGGGTAAGACTGCTGGCGGCATTGATGACATCAGGGAGCTTTTCAGGGACGCGCCGCTCGAGGAAAAATCGCTCGCGGCACTGCAGATCAATTCATACCTGCGCATCTGGCAGAGGACCGCGATCATCTCGCGCGAGAAGAACGGCCACACCGTGCCCGAGATGGTTCCCATCAAGGCCTCCGAGTTCGTCGAACAGCAGCTCTGCCTGGCGGCGGGCCTCCTCGAGCTCGGCGTCGAGAAGGGCGACACGGTCGCCATCTATTCCCCCAATTCCGCGCGCTACGCCATCGAGCTCTTCGCCATCCTCGCCATAGGCGCCGTGTTCGTTCCCGTGTATCCCACCACGACCGAGGAGGAGGTGGACCTTCTCCTCCGCCATTCCGAGTCGCGGTTCGTGTTCGCCGGGGACCTCATGCAGTTCCAGAAGGCCTTCTCAATCCTGAACAAAGTAAAGTCACCGCTTAAAAAACTTATCGTGAACTATCACGTCGACACGGGCAACCCCGGCGTCATCTCGTACGACGAGCTCATCAGGCTCGGCCGCCGCTCCGGCAGGCTCCCCGAGGTATCGCGCATGCTGCGGGGCGTCGCAGCCGACGATCTGGCCGCCCTTATCTACACCCCGGGCACTACCGGAATACCGAAGGGCGCGCTGCTGACGCACGGTAATTTCCTTGCGCAGCGCAGGCTCCTCGAGCTCTTCAGGGTCACCGATAAGGACGTGCGGCTGGCCCACCTGCCCTTCAGCCACGTCTTCGGGCTGTCGGCGGACCTTTTCTCGGCCGTGGTTACCGGTTCGCTCCTGTGCATCATGAAGAGCTTCGAGACCGAGGAAGTCCTGGAGTACATCCGCGAGGTGCGGCCCACCATCATCTGTTCGGTGCCGCGCATGTACGAGAAGATCTGCGTTAACGTCATACAGGGGCTCCACCAGTACGGGTGGCTTCGGCGCTCGCTCGCAACGCTTGCAATGAAGGTCGGGCGCAGTCACTATATCGCCGGAACATCCGGGCGAAGAGCGCCGCTGGCGATCGGCCTTGCGAAAAAGCTCCTCTACCCACAGCTTCGGCGCATCCGATCCTCGCTCGGGATGGGCCGCATGCGCATACTCGTATCGGGCGGCGGTCCGCTCCCGCTCGAGATCGCCTACTTCTTCGGGGGCATCGGCCTGCCCGTCACCGAGGGCTACGGCCTCACCGAAACCGCGCCCATCATCAACGTCAACAGGCTCGAACTCAACAAGCCCGGCACCGTAGGCCCGCCGCTGGACGGCGTGATCGAGAAGATCAGCGACGAGGGGGAAATTCTCGTCAAGGGACCCACCGTTTTCAAGGGTTACTATAAGAACGACGAGGAGAACGAGATCGCCTTTACTTCCGACGGGTTCTTCCGCACGGGCGACATCGGCATTTTCGACGAGGACGGCTATCTGCGCATAACCGGCCGCATCAAGGACCTACTCATCACCTCCTCCGGGAAAAACGTGGCGCCGCTGTACATTGAGAAAAAATTCGAAAACGAACCCTACATCAACTACATCTGCGTGGTCGGCGACCGGCGGAAGTACCTGACCGCCCTGGTCGTTCCCGATTTTGCGCGCCTGCGGGCCTATGCGCGGGAGCGCAACATCAAGTTCCAGGGCGACGAGGACCTGGTCGCCCATCCCGAGGTTCTCGCCTTTTACAAGGAGCGCATCGGCGCGGTCAACGAGACGCTCGCCCGATACGAGCAGATAAAGAAATTCACCCTGCTTCCCAACGATTTCTCGGTGAACGGAGGGGAGCTTTCCCCCACATTCAAGTTCCGCCGCTACCATGTCCACGAGAAGTACCGGGACCTTATCGACACCATGTACCCGTCGAGCGACTCCATCCCCGACGAGCTGTAGGCCTGGGGCATTTCCATATTGACAAATTCCCGACCGCGTGGCAGACTCTCCATGCGACATAAACCGGTTCCTCGCGCGCGCCCGGCCATGAACATCGAACAGCTCATCGACTACCTGAAATCGCACGAACCATTCACCGCGCAGGTCTGCTCGTGGATCCGGCACGACCCCGTTCCGGCCTCATACCGTCCCTTTCCGGAGTATCTCGACGGCAGGCTGGTCGACATCTACCGCGCCCGGGGCATCGAACAACTCTACTCCCACCAGCGCGAGGCCTGCGACGCGGTGCACAGGGGCGAGGACGTCGTCGTCGTCACGACCACGGCGTCCGGCAAGACCCTGTGCTACAACCTCCCGGTGCTCGATGCGATGGTACGCGATCCCGACCAGCGCGCCCTGTATCTTTTTCCGACCAAGGCGCTCTCGCAGGACCAGCTCTCGGAGCTCCACGGCGTCATCTCCGAAACGGGACTCGACATTAAGACCTTCACCTTCGACGGCGACACGCCCGCCTCGGCGCGTAAAGCCATCCGCGCGGCCGGAAACATCGTCATCACCAATCCCGACATGCTGCACGCGGGGATACTCCCGCACCACGCCATCTGGGTCAAACTCTTCGAAAAC
>CAZEAH010000047.1:0-10971 GCA_964510075.1 uncultured Leptospirales bacterium
CTCTTCCATCTCCTCGAGGCGGGTGTAATAGTCCGGTATCTCCTCCAGGTGATCGGTCGCGATCTCGAGGGCCATGAGCCTGTTCGAGGTGTGTTCCAGCTCGATCTTGATGCCCAGAATGAGCTGATCCAAATCGTATCTGGTGATGTCTTTGCCGTCGGCGTAGCCCCCGGCGAGCAAATCACTGAACCGGTCGATATCCGCGCCGTGCTTCTCGAGAATGGCCGCGCGGTATACGCCCCATTTTTCCCCTTTCGAGGGGGCCGGCCTGTCGCCGCACGAAAGCGACATAAGCGCCGCAACGCATATGATGATAATCGGCAGGTTCTTCATCTTACTCCCTCCACTCTGAAGCTGTTGAGAATGGCTGCGGAGCGCGTGTCACGCCCGCCGTCACCGGACGCGAGTGTAGGGGGGCGAAGCGTAAGAATCAAGCAGGAATTGATATGCCGCATTAGCGCGGGTCCCGAAGACCGGTGCTGTTGGGTGACGCCGTTTTCTCTCATCCCGAATGCCGCTACAACCGCAGCTCGCGTTTTCTCCACAGCAGGTAGACCGCCGGATAGACCAGGAGCTCCAGCAGAAAGGACGTGGCGAGTCCGCCGACCATCGGCGCGGCGATCCGCTTCATCACGTCGGCGCCGGTACCCATGGACCACATGATCGGCATGAGGCCCATCATGGCCGAGGCGACCGTCATGATCTTCGGGCGTATGCGCTTGACCGCGCCGTGGACTATGGCCTTCTCGAGCTCGGCGCGCGTGCGGAGCCTCCCGGCGCGCCTGGCCTCCTCGTACGAAAGGTCCAGGAAGAGGAGCATGAAGACGCCGGTCTCCGCGTCGAGCCCCATGAGCGCGATGATGCCCACCCAGGCAGCGATGGACACCTGGTAGCCGAGCAGGTACATCAGCCAGACCGCGCCGATCACCGAGAAGGGGACGGCGAGCATGACCATGCCGGTCTTCACCGCGGAGCGCGTGTTGAGGTACAGGAGCAGAAAGATGAGGAAAAGCGTGATGGGGATGACGACCGCGAGGCGCTCGCGGACCCGCTGCATGTTCTCGTACTGGCCGCTCCACACCAGCGAGTAACCGGTGGGGAGCTTCACCGATTCCGTCACCAGCTTTTTCGCCTCGTCCACGTACGAGCCGATATCGCGCCCGGCGACGTCCACGTACACGTAGCCGGCGAGCATGCCGTTCTCGTCGCGTATCATCGAGGGGCCGTAGCTCAGTGTGAGTTCGGCCAGTTCGCGCAGCGGTACGTGCACGCCGCCCTTCGTGGTGACGAGCACGCGTCCCATGCGGTCGAGATCGCTCCGGAGCTCGCGCGGATAGCGCAGGTTTATCGAATAGCGCTCGCGCCCCTCGATCGCGACCGAAAGGGTGTCGCCGCCGATACCGTTCATCACCACGTCCTGGAGGTCGGCGATGGAGAGCCCGTAGCGCGCGAGCGAATCGCGCCTGGGCTCGATGTCCAGGTAGTAGCCGCCGCCCACGCGCTCGGCGAAGACGCTCCGCGTGCCGCGCAGGTTATACAGCCGCTTCTCGATCGCCTCGCCGATCCGCTGGATTTCGCCCAGATCCGGCCCGAACACCTTGATGCCGATGGGCGTACGGATGCCCGTGGTGAGCATGTCGATGCGCCCCTTGATGGGCATGGTCCAGGCGTTCGAGACGCCCGGTATACGGAGCGCCGTGTCCATCTCGGCGATGAGCTCCTCGTACGAGATGCGATCGTGCCAGACCGGTCGTAGCAGGGGCTTGAGCGGTTCCGGCGCCCACGAGGAGTACCAGCGTTTCTTCTCGCGCCACTGGTCCCCGGGCTTCAGTACCACGGTCGTTTCCATCATCGAGAAGGGCGCCGGATCGGTGGAGGTTTCGGCGCGGCCGGCCTTGCCGTAGACGCTCTGCACCTCGGGGAATGCGGCGAGCAGGCGGTCCTGCGTTACGAGCAGGCGGTAGGTCTCGGTGACCGAGATGCCGGGGAGCGTGGTGGGCATGTAGAGGATCGTGCCCTCGTTGAGCGGCGGCATGAACTCGGAGCCCAGCTTGAAGTAGACGGGAATGGATACCGCCACCATGAGGAAGGCGGTGCCGATGGTCTTGAGCGGATGCGCGAGCACCCAGCGGCAGGGCCCCTCGTACATGCGAAAGAGTATTTTACTGACGGGATGTTTATCCTCCGGGTAATAGGTCCCCACGAATACGGCGTTCATGGCGGTCGAGAGCCGGCGCGAGCGGAACCTGAACGGGTCGACGCGCGAGAAGAGCATGCGCACCGCCGGGTCGAGCGTCACGGCGAGGAGCGCCGCGAGCGCTATGGTGAGCGTCTTGGTCCAGGCGAGCGGCGTGAAAAGCCTCCCCTCCTGATCCACCAGCGTGAATATGGGGAGGAAGGAAACGGCGATTACCAGGAGCGAGAAAAACACCGAGGGGCCCACCTCCATGAGCGCCTCGAGGCGCACTTCGTGAAAGTCCCCTTTCCTCCCGTTTTCGATCCACAGCTCTATCTTCTTGTAGGCGTTCTCGACCTCGACGATCGCGCCGTCGACGAGTACTCCGATCGAGATGGCGATGCCCGAGAGGCTCATGATGTTCGAGGTGATGTTCGCGTGATACATGGGGATGAAGGCGAGCACCACCGCCACGGGTATCGTGATGATGGGCACCAGCGCCGAGGGGATGTGCCAGAGAAACAGGAGAATCACCAGCGACACGATGATCATCTCCATTATTAGTTCTTTTTTAAGCGTGTCGATCGAACGAAGGATGAGGTCCGAACGATCGTATACGGTGACGAGCTCCACCCCTTTGGGGAGGGAGGGTTTCATCTCCTCCAGCTTTTCCTTCACGCGTTCGATGACGTTGAGCGCGTTCTCCTTGTGGCGGATGACCACGATCCCGCCGACCGTGTCGCCCATGCCATTATAATCGGCCACGCCGCGCCGAAGCTGCGGCCCGGTCGTAACCGTGGCGACGCTTCCCAAAAGCACGGGCGTTCCGCCCGGGGAGGCCTTGACGGCCACGCGCGCGAGCTCGTCCGCGCTCTTAACGTAGCCCCTGGCGCGTACCATGAACTCGCGCCCGCTGAACTCCACGAGCCGCCCCCCGGCCTCGTTGTTGTTGTTCCGGATGGCCTCCATCACGTCCATGAGCGATACGCCGAAGCTCTGAAGCCGGTTGGGATCGACGATCACCTGGTACTGTTTCTCGAAGCCGCCGATCGAGGCGACCTCGGCTACTCCCCGCACGCTCTGCAGGGGGAGGCGCAGGTACCAGTCCTGGTAGGCGCGGATTTTGGAAAGATCGTGCGTGCCGGTTTTATCCACGAGCGCGTACTGGTACACCCAGCCCACGCCGGTGGCGTCGGGGCCCAGCTCGGTCTTCACGCCCGGCGGGAGCGAGCCCTGTATCTTCGAGAGATACTCGATGACGCGGCTTCGGGCCCAGTACAGGTCGGTGCCGTCCTCGAAGATGACGTACACGTACGAGAAGCCGAAGTCCGAGAACCCGCGGATGGTCTTCACCTTCGGCGCGCCGAGGAGCGAGGAGATGACGGGATAGGTCACCTGGTCCTCGATGATGTCGGGGCTGCGGTCCCAGCGCGAGTAGATGATCACCTGCGTGTCGCTCAAGTCCGGGATGGCGTCGAGCGGGATGTTCTTCATGGCGTAGACCGAGTACACGATCGTCGCGGCCACGATGAAGATGACGAGAAGCCGGTTATGCGCCGAGAAATGTATGAGTTTTTTTATCAATGTGTGTGCTCCCCCGGAAGTTTACCGTCTGCCGCTCCCCTGTCCTGCACGGACCTGAAAGCCGCCCGAAGCGAGGACTCGGAATCGACGAGGAAGTTCGCCGAGGTTACCACGCGCTCGCCCTCGGAGAGCCCCCTCACGATCTCGAAGTAACCGTCGCTCCCGTGCATGCCGAGCGACACCTCGCGCGGTACGATGCGGTCGTTACCGGCGTCCACGAATACGTAGTCGCGCACGCCGGTGCGCATCACGGCGCCCTCGGGCACGGCAAGCCGTCTGCCGGGGCTGTGGAGTATGCGCGCGTCGGCGAACATGCCCGTCTTCAGCACCAGGCCGGGATTGGCGATGTCCATGCGCACCCTGAGCGTGCGCGTCTCCTCGGAGAGGGACGGGTAGACGAAGCCGACGCGGCCGCGGAACACCTTGCCCGGCCAGTACGATAGGCCGATCTCGACGGGCATGCCGGTTTTGATATACGGCAGGTCGGACTCGAAGATCTCGGCCTCGCCCCAGACCGAGGAGAGGTCGGCGATCGTCATCAGCGGCTCGTTCATTGCGATCTTCTGTCCCGGCAGCACCGTCTTTTCGATCACATAGCCGGTGGCGGGAGCGTAGAGCATGACGGTGCGCTCGTACCGGCGTTCGCTCTCGAGCCGGGCGATCTGCGCTTCGGTGAAGTCGAGCAGGCGCAGGCGTTCGCGGGCCGCGTTTCGTACCTCGTCGATGCTCGCGCGGAGGGTCTCGTCGGACATGCCGCGCGCCTGCTCGGCGGCCCGGAGGGTGGAGAGATATTCCTGCTGCGCCGCGAGTATCTCGGGGCTGTAGATGGACAACAGCGGCTCGCCCCGCCGCACATACTGGCCGGTCTGGTTGACGTTGAGCCGCTCGACCCAGCCGCGCGCTTTAACCGTAACCCGATGCAGGCGCGTCTCGTCGGGGACGATGCGCGCCGAGGCGCGGATCTCGCGCCGTATGGCGCGCCGTTCGGCGCGGCCGAAGGTAAGGCCGAGCGTTTCGCGCGAGGCGGGCGAAAGCGTGATCGGCGCCAGGCCCGGAATGTCGCCGCTTTCGTGCCCGGCGTGCGCGTCCTGGTCCCGTGTCGCGGGCGTCTCTTCCTTCTTGAGGGGGACCAGCTTCATGCCGCAGATGGGGCAGTCACCGGGGCTGTCGCTGATAATCTGAGGGTGCATCGGGCAGGTGTATTGCGTACCGTCCGCGCTCCCGTGGTCGTGGAAAAGGTGTGTGCCGAAATACAGGTACCCAAAGGCGGTCGTGGCGATGATGACCGCGGCCAGAATCAATATGCGTTTTCGTTTCACCGGGCGACCTCCTTGCCGACAAGGGCTTTGAGCTCGGCGAGCTCGGTGTGATACTCCTTCAGCGCCATGAGCGCCTCCCTGCGGTAGCGAAGCAGCATGCGCAGCGTGTCTACCACCGGCATGAACTCGACCGCGCCGGTGCGGTAGCGCGCGAGCGCCGCCTCGAGCGCGAGAGAGATCTGCGGTATGATCTGCGCGGTGTAAAGACGATACAGGGTTTCCCGTCGCGCGAGCGAATCGACGAGCGTGCGCGCCCGCGCGAGGAGCTCGTTGCGCCGGTCGTCGTAGAGCCGCGCGGCGGTTTCGCGCCCCAGCTTCGCCTCGTCGATCATGGGGGCGTTCTTCGACGCGTAATAGAGTGGAAGATTGAACGAGGCCATGCCGGAGATCATGTCGTCGCGTTTGCCCATGGGGCCGCTGTCGCGCTGCATGTATGAAAGGCCGAGCTCCACGTCGGGTACCAGGTCGCGCCGCCTGAGACGCGCGATTTCGGAGGCCCGCTCGTGAGCCAGGCGCAGGATGGCCAGGTCCGGGTTCGATTCGAGGAGGTCGGCCTTGAGGCCCTCCCCCGGAGGTCGGGCGAAGACCGGAGCGAGGAGCCCGTCGGTCGCCGGCTCGACATCGCCCCCGGCGAGGTATCGGATGCGCTGGAGCAGCTCGACCTCCTTCCGGGCGAGCGTGATGAGCTCCTCCTCGATCATGGAGTATTCCAGGTTGGCCTTAATGACGCCGGTGAGGCTCCCCATCCCCGATTTGCTCGCGGCGATCTCGCCGTCGATGACGAGCCTGATCTGGGCCCTGATGTCGTTGACGATGACGATGGACGCTCGCACGAAGGCGAGCTCGTACGAGGCGGCGCGGAGCATGGTGACGAGCTCGATCTTTTCGCCGCGCAGGCGCTCGCGCGCCTGACGGTATTCGATCTCGGCTATGGCCTCCCGCGCCGAGAGCTTCCCGCCCAGGGGGACCATCTGCGAGACGCCGAGCTCCTTGGTCGTCATGTCCGAGTCGCGGAAGTTCGGGTCCGCGGCCGGAAGGCTGTTCGCCCCGAGCTTCAGGCGCGGGTCGTCGAGCGCGCGCGCGGGGCGAATCCTCTTGTGTGCCATTGCGGCCTCGGCTTCCATGGCCTTGAGGCGCGGATTGCCGGCGAGGGCGAAGGCCTCGAGTTCGGCAAGGCCCAAGGGGCCCTCCGCGTGCGCGGGTGGCGCCGCGGGAATAATAGCCGAGACGATACAGGCGGCCAGGACCGCCGTACCCATGGAATGCTTCCGTTGAAGGTTTTTTACGGTCGTCATATCAATCGCTTCCTTTGCCTGCCGACATGCTCGAAAATCTTTCCTTTCCGGAACGGTGGCGGGCGAATCCATTCGCAGCGGACACGGATGTCCTCCCGCCACAGGGCGGAGTCCGTCAGTGCTTATGCCCTCTGTGGTCCTGCCGCGCGGGGGCCTTTGCGTCTTTCGGCGAGTTCTCCAGGATGACCCCCTCCTTTCTCATCTTGTCCATGTACTTCTCGGGATTCTTGTTGAACTCCTCGACGCAGCCCGTGCAGCAGAAATAGACGCGCTTGCCCTTGTAGTCGACGTAAACGTTTTTATCCACCTCCCCGCCCATTACGGGGCACATCGTCTGCTGTTTTCCTGCGGCCTTGCCCTTCGGCGCCGCTTTCTGGGCGTACAGAGCGCCGGCTAAGGCGACGCTCGCGATGAGTATCAATGCGGTGATGATTTTCTTCATGGTGCATCCTCCTTATGGGTTGTGATGAATGTGTTTAGGGTTTTAAAAGAACGAGTTATCCGCCCTCGGGGTTTTGCTCCGGGGGTGAAAAATGTATATTTTGTTGATTATCTGTTGATACCATACGATCCTCCCAATGTCAATGTATGAATCGATCGAATCACCCGTCGCCGTCTGGCCGCGACGGCACCGCGATTTCCGTCTCCGGACTTCCGCGTACGGCCCGTTCCTGTCGTCCGCCACGAGCGGAGCTCATCCGGTACCGCTTCGACGGAAAGGAATTGCCGAGGGGTAAAGAATCAGAGGAGAAGAGAAAGGTTTTTCAGGTAGAGAGGAACGGGCGCCGGAGGGCCGGCCCGAAATCTGTCGTCGACATAGAGTCGTATCCGACGAATGGGCGGATACGGGTCCGGCGCGAGAAATGGAGAGTAAAGCGTATCCTGCGCGAAGACCGATTTGTAATGCATCGGGGGAAGCGTATACAGTGTACCCGGGGTATTCACCATGCCGCAGAAGCTCGCCGGATGATCACAGCAGCACGCCTTTTCGAACCGGGAGTGATTATTCGAATTTTCCGCACCCGCTTCCTTTACGGACATTCCGCACGGCATTCCACATCCGGGGTCGCCGCAGGCCGAACCCGCCAACAGGGGCGAGAGCCCGAAGGCGAGCGCCAGAAATATCGCCGCGATGTATGCCGTGCGTTTATTCATTGTGGGTTTGCCGCCTTTCTCTTTTTAGCTCCCGATCGATTTCGTCTTCGAATGTCCCGCGTCAGAGAATATTCACTACTTAATCAGTAGTATATAATATACAGATGATGAATATAGATACAAATTTTTTTTCCATGTGTTTGATGAAAATCCGTTTAAACGCATGATACTGAAATTAAGACATTATACGGAACCTCTCCCGGCGATGCCGTTGACGACCAGCCCCGCGAGCGCGAATCCGAAAACGGCCGTTACCTGGACAAGCGAGCCGTTGACGATCTTTCTGCGTACGCCGTCATCCCCGAGCCGTTCGATTCCGCCGGCGTTAGTCGCGGGCTCGTCGCTGTAGACACACAGGAAATCGGACGGAATACCTTCAATTTTAAGGCGCCGGCGCACAGTGCGGGCGAGCGGGCATCCGTGCGTTTTCGAGAGCGGCGCCGTGCGCACGCGCGCGGGGTCGGTGCGGGAGGCGGCCCCCATCGACGAGTACAGCCTCGCGTTCAAACGGACGGCCGCGGCGATGAGCGCGATCTTGTCGTCGATGCTGTCTATGGCGTCGATGATGTAATCGTACGAGCCGATATCGAATTCGGGATCACTCTGCGCCGTGAAGCGCGTTACGCGCGCGTCGATACGCGCATGAGGATTGATTTCCAACAGGCGCTCCGACAGCGCTTCGGCCTTCGGACGGCCGATGGTGCGGGCGGTCGCCTGCGCCTGGCGGTTTATGTTGCTCGCGGCGACACGGTCGTGGTCCACTATGGTCAGGCTGCCGATCCCGGTGCGCACGAGCGCCTCGGCGCACCAGCTTCCCACCCCTCCAAGGCCGACCACGAGGACACGCGTGTCGGCGAGCCGCCTGATGGCGTCAGCGCCCAACAGCAGCGCCGTGCGATCGGTTATCGCGGCGTGATACTCGCGCGGACCGTCAGCAGGCATCGCACGCCTTTACGAGCGCCTGGTTGAGGTCCTCCAGTATGTCGCCGACGGTCTCTATCCCGATGGAGAGGCGTATGAGGTCGGGGGTGATGCCTCCCTTGATCCGGTCCTCCTCGGTGAGCTGGCTGTGCGTCGTCGTCGCCGGGTGGATGGCGAGGCTCTTTGCGTCGCCCACGTTGGCCAGGTGCGAGAAGAGCTCCAGGTTCTCGATGAAGCGCTGTCCCTCGGCCTTGCCGCCCCGGATGCCGAAGACCACCATCCCGCCGAAGCCGTTTTTCAGGTATTTCTTCGCGACCGCGTGAGAGGGGTCGTCGGGCAGCCCCGGATAGCGCACCCAGGTGACCTTGGGGTGCCGCTTGAGATACTCCGCGACCGTCATGGCGTTCTGCGAATGGCGCTCCATGCGAAGCGAGAGCGTCTCGAGCCCCTGCAGAAATATCCACGCGTTGTCGGGAGAGATTGCCGCGCCGAGGTTCCTGAGCGGAACGGTGCGAAGGCGCAGGGCGAAGGCGACCGGGTTGAGGGGCCCCAGGTCGTGAGCGTAGCGCAGTCCGTGGTAGCTCGCCTCGGGCTCGTTGAAGAGCCTGAATTTTTTATCCGTCCAGTCGAACCTTCCGGAGTCGATCACGATGCCGCCGATGGCCGTGCCGTGCCCCCCGATCCACTTGGTGAGCGAGTGCACCACGATGTCGGCGCCGTGCTCGATGGGCCGGAGCATGGACGGCGGCGTGAAGGTCGAGTCGGAGATGAGCGGCAGGTGGTGCTTCCGCGCGACCTCGGCGATCGCGCCGATGTCGGCGAAATCCAGCGCCGGGTTGCCGATGGTTTCAAGGAAGATGGCCCGGGTCTTTTTCGTTACGGCCTTCTCGAGGTTCTTCGGCTCGCGCGGGTCGACGAAGTTGACGTTAATATTGAACCGGGGGAGTATGTCGTGGAACATGGTGAATGTCCCGCCGTAGAGGTTGTTGGCGGAGACGATCTCGTCGCCCGCCTCGGCGATGTTGATGATCGAATAGTATATCGCCGCCGTGCCGGAGGCGACGGCCACCGCCGCGGCCCCGCCCTCGAGCGAGGCCATGCGCTTTTCGAGCACGTCGTGCGTGGGGTTCATGAGCCGCGTGTAGATGTTTCCGAGCTCCTTCAGGCCGAAGAGATTGGCCGCGTGCTCGGTGCTCTTGAACAGGTACGAGCTCGTCCGGTGTATGGGCACCGCGCGCGACATGGTCTCGTAGACAGTCTGTCCGGCGTGCAGGGCCCTGGTCTCGAATCCCGCGTTTTTAAGGTTAGGCTCTTTCATGGTCTCCTCCTGTGTGGTCCTTTTCCCGTGTTTTCCGCCCGGTGGCGTCAGGCGGTTCTATATCGTGTAGGTGGCGGCTCCCGTTTCCTTTCTGTGCCACTCGAGCATGTCCTCGAGCGTTATGCCCGAGAGCGTTTCGGTGATACGGTCGTTCAGCATGGACCAGATCCGCTGTGTGCTGCATTCCCCGGCGCGGCCGCACTGCCCGGATTCGACGCACTCGACCGGGCAGATCGATCCCTCGAGCACGGAGAGCGCGTCCATCACGGTGATCGTCGCGGGGTGCCGCGTGAGGTAATAGCCGCCCTGAGAGCCCCGCACCGATCCCACAAGGCCCGACGAGCGGAGCTGGATGATGATCTGGCCCAGGTATTTCTCGGAGATGTCCTCCTTCAGCGCGATGTCCGAGAGCTGTACGGGCCCGCGCTCGTAATTGAGCGCGAGTTGGAACAGCATCCGGAGGCCGTAGCGCGATCGCGTGGAGAGCTTCATGACTCGAGCGCCTCGTTGAGGCTACCCGTGCGATAGCCCTGGATGTCGAGGGCCACGTACCGGAAGCCGATCTCGCGGAAGCGTGCGGCGATGTCCGCGGCGTTCGTTTCGTCGAGAACGATACGCGCCTCCTCCCTGAGGGTCTCGATGCGCGCGATCTCGCCGTGGTAGCGGACGCGGAACTGCGAGAGCCCGAGGCCGGCGAGCACCGCCTCCGCGCGCTCGACGACGTCGAGCCGCTCGGCCGTTATGCGCGTGCCGTAGGGAAAGCGCGAGGCCAGGCAGGCCCGCGCCGGCCGGTCCCAGTTGGGAAGGCCCATGGAGCGCGCGAGATCGCGGATCTCGGCCTTGGTGAGGGCGGCCTCGCGAAGGGGGCTTCGCACGCCGAGCTCGCGGACGGCGCGCTCACCGGGGCGGTAGTCGCCCTCGTCGTCGAGGTTCGATCCCTCGATCACATGGGCGAGCCCGTGTTCGGCCGCGAGATCGAGGAGTCTGCTTAGAAGCGCGCGCTTGCACCAGTAGCAGCGCTCGGGAGGGTTCGAGGCGAAGCGTTCGTCGGCGAGCTCGTCGGTATCGATGATGAGGTGCTCCGCGTCGAGGCCGGCGGCTATGGAGCGCGCGAGTTCGAGTTCGCGGGCCGGATAGGTTTTCGACCGCGCGGTCACGGCGAGGAGCCGCGGATGGAGTTCCCCCCGCGCGACGGCGAGGAGG
>CAZEAH010000048.1:0-10910 GCA_964510075.1 uncultured Leptospirales bacterium
GAAATGTATGAGGAGTCCGAGCTGGAGCAGCGTGAAAAGCACGACCAGGTAGCGCCTGAAGCGTACTCCCATGTACAGGATATATACCGAAAGAGCCGCCTCCAGGACCAGCATGGCGCGCTCGATCCAGACGCTTTCAAGCTCGAAACGCACGGTCACGCCCGACGATTCGTACAGCAGGTGGATCGTTCCGGCGATAAGCGCGATATTGGCGATAACCGCTATCAGCCTCCGCACCGATTTTACGGGTATGGAGAGAAGGAGGAGCGAGATCGCCGCGGGTAAGAGTATCAGAAAAAGTATGGTTTCCACAAGACCTTCCAGGCACATCGATAAGCGAACCGCCGGGCCCGGCCGCAATGCCCGGAAGTCATTCAAATTATACTATCGGCCCGTACATAAAAGTCAATGAAAAAGTCAGCGATATTTTTTCATCGCGCGCTGTATCTCGCGGTCGCCCTCGCGCTTCTGTATCGACTTCCGTTTGTCGTACTGGGCTTTTCCCTTCGCCAGCCCCAGCAGCACCTTGACTTTTCCGTTCTTGAAGTACATCTTCAGCGGAACCAGGGTCAGGCCCTTCTCCTTGAGTTTTCCTATGAGACGGCGTATCTCGTGCCTGTGCAGCAGAAGTTTTCGTTCGCGCGTTGGTTCGTGGTTGAATCGGTTTCCCCTCTCGTACACCGCGATATTGAGCCCCAGTATGTAGGGTTCGCCGTTTTTTACCCTCGCGAACGACTCGTTGATGCTCACCTTCTTCTGGCGGACCGATTTCACCTCGGTACCGACCAGGACTATGCCCGCCTCGAAGGTCTCGAGCACCTCGTACTCGAAACGGGCCTTTTTATTCTGCGCAATGTCGGTAAATTTATCTTCCACCGCACTTCTCCGATCTCAGTGTTGAGGGTCGTATTCTATGCATACCGGGCGCCGCGCGGTCAAATCTTTTTACCGCGGGGTAATAGTATTTGACTCGACCGCGATCGGGGCATATTATACGATCCCGCGGCGGCTTTCGAGACCGGCCGCCGAAAAATATCTGTGACGGTGATAACGGCCCGATGAGCGAAAAACGGGACACGATAAGAGGACCGGACGCGGGTAGGCTCCCGGCATCCGCCGCAACGACCTCCGGGGGCGCGCGGATCAGGGACGTGATGAGCTCCCTCAGCGGGCGTGAGGATTTTCTCCGCCTTGTCGCCGATAATGTGCGCGACGCCATCTGGGTCCTCGACATAGGCACCCTCCGGTATATCTACGCGAACTCGTACTGTGAAGAGATTTTCGGTCTTCCCCCGGAGCGGTATATCGGCTCGCCGGTGGGAATCAACATGGATCGCAAGAACCGCGCCGAGGTGAGACGCATTATCGCCGACGAGATCGCGAACGACCACGCGCGCGATCCCGCACGGTCGCTTCTTTATATCGGCAGCGAGGTGGAGAGAAGGCAGGGGCGGCGTGTCTGGACCGAAACCAAGGCCTCGTTCGTGAGGGACGACAGCGGGAAGCCCGTGGCCATCCTCGGGATCACGCGCGATATAACCGAGCGCAGGAGGATGGAGGAGGCGCTGCGCGAACGCTACGACTTCGAAAACCTGGTGGCCGTCATCGCCACGCGCTTCATCAATACGCCGTCCGACGAGATCGACGAAGGCATCCATCACGCTCTCAAGCTTATCGGGGAGTTCGCGCGCGTCGATCGCTGTTTCATCGCCCTCCTCTCGGTTGACCGGCGTTTCATAGGCGACGTGTACGAATGGAGAGCACGGGGTATCGAACCGTGGATCGATGATCTCAGGGGAGGCTCGGCGCGCCATCTCGGATGGCTCGTGGAGCGCCACGCGAATCTGGAAACAGTACATCTTCCCCGCGTCACGGGCCAGGCGCTTCAGGCGGGCGGGGCGGACGTTAAATCCCTGGTTTCCGTGCCGCTTCTCCTCGGCGGCGGACTGGTCGGCTTTTTCGGCTTCCATTCGGTGCGTTCGTACAAGTCCTGGTCGGACGATATCATCGCGCTTTTGCGGATAGTCGCCGAGATTTTTGTGAACCTCCTGGAGCGCAGGAAATCCGACCAGGAGCTTTCGCTCTATCGCCGAATCGTCGCGCATACGAAGGACCAGATGGTCTTTGTCGACGTGAGCATGACGGTGCGCGCCGCAAACGAGGAATTCATGAGCGCCTTCGGCATGAGTAAGGACGAGGTCGGCGGACGAACCCTTCCGGACCTTTTCGGGTCGGGGTGGTCGGATGAGATCGCCGGCCAGTCGTTTCAGGGATGTCTTGCCGGACGCGAGATGTTTTTCGAACAGTTGTGCGAATACCCGGTGTCGGGCCTCCGATATATGGAAATTTCAATGTATCCGTTCGTTGGGGCGCGGGGAGGAAAGGTCGAGGGCGTAATAATCAACCTGAGGGACATCACGGAGCGGCTTAAGGTGGAGGGCACCGTGCTGGCGGCGACGCAGAGGGAGCGCCAGCGCATAGGCATGGAGCTCCACGACGGAGTCAGCCATCACCTGCTCGGGGTGGCCATCCGCGCCCGCCTTCTGTACGAGCGCCTGAAGGAGTACGGCGTCGGAGAGGCGGAGGAAGCGCTGAATGTGGAAAAGGGGGTCAACCGCGCCATAGAAGACGTGCGCTCGCTGGCACGGGGACTGCTCCCGCTCGTCGGGGAAAAGGACAATTTCAACGCGCTTCTCGAGGAGATGAAGCGGGAGATGGCGGAGAAGTTTCGGGTGGAGTGCGTCATCGAGGTCCCCCGCTCGTTCGCTATCGACGACGCGGCGGCCTCGACACAGCTGTACTACATCATCAGCGAGGCGCTGGCAAATGTGGCAAAACACGCCCGGGCCAGCCGAGTGGTAATAGCGTTTCACCTGAGCGGCGACCTCGTTACCGCGAAGATCAGGGATGATGGCGTGGGGATCGGGGAGGATGCGGCGAATTCCGGGGGACTCGGGCTCTCGCTTATGAAGCACCGCGCACGGATTATCGGCGGCACCCTGTCGGTGCACAACGCGCGGAGCGGCGGTACGGAAGTCGTGTGTAAATTCAGGTTGAAGGGACGGTTGAGGCATGAGCGGAAAAACGGCCGAAAAAAGGAACGAGCCGGGAGCGGCTAAGATACTGGTCGTAGACGACCACCCCATCGTTTACGAAGGACTCGAGAAGCTTTTCAGCCGCGAAAAGGACCTCAGGATAGCGGGTTACGCGGAGGACTCGGACGGGGCGATACGCGCCGTTGAGCGCATCAGACCCGAGCTCGTCATAGTGGACATCTCCCTGGCGGAGGGGGTGAGCGGCCTGGAGCTCATCAAAGTGCTGAAGCGCCGCTACCCGAAACTGCCCGTGCTCGTCCTTTCCATGCACGAGGAATCGCTGTACGCTGAGCGCGTGATCCGCTCGGGGGCGCGCGGATATGTTATGAAGAACGAGCTCACGGCCAAGGTGGTGGACGCGGCGCGTGCGGTGCTTTCCGGAAAGGTCTACCTGAGCGGCGCAATGTCGTCCCGCCTGCTGGACGAACTGATGAGCCGTCGTACCGCGAAGACGGTCAACCCGGTGGACCGCCTCTCGGACCGCGAGCTCGAGGTGCTGCGGCTTGTGGGAAGCGGGAACACCAGTTCCGATATCGCCTCGAAGCTCAACGTCAGCGTTAAGACCGTGGAGACGCATCGCCTGCGAATACGTGAAAAGCTGCACCTTAAGAACAGCGTACAACTGGTCAAGTTCGCCATCGAGTGGATGCACGGACGGCGCTAAGGGGCGGGTTTATTCTCTTGACTTGTTCCGATTTTGGATTATTATTCCACGCGTCGCACCCGTACTGGGGAAAAATATCATGCCGGCCGCGAGAATATTCATAGTCGAGGACGAAAAGATCGTTTCGCGCGATCTGCAGAACGTACTGGAGTCGCTGGGATATGAGGTTGCCGGCGCTGCCACCTCCGGTGAGGAGGCGGTCGGACTGATTCCGGGACTGTGCCCCGACATCGTCCTGATGGACGTCATGCTGAAGGGGCGGATGGACGGCATAGAGGCGGCCGAAATGGTCCGCCGGAAACTCGAGATCCCGGTAATCTACCTTACCGCCTACGCCGACGACACAACCCTGGAGCGCGCGAAGATCACCGAACCGTACGGCTATCTGCTCAAACCCTTCGACGAAAGGGACCTCTCCATCGCCATCGAGATGGCGCTGTACAGGCACCGGATGGAGAAGCGGGTTCGCGAGAGCGAGCGCTGGCTTTCCGCCACCCTTAAAAACATCGGCGAGGGCGTTGCCGCCGTCGACGCCGACGGAAGGGTGGTGTTCCTGAACCCGCACGGGGAGGTTCTCACCGGGTGGCCGGCGGAAGAGGCCAGAGGGAAGCCGCTGGAGGAGGTCTTCAGCATAGCGCCGGCCCGCGGCGGCGCTGAAAACACCGGCGGCATGAAGCTTATGGGTAACGGCATGCCTGATCCGTCGACGCATGACGATTTCGTCTTGGTCGACAGGAAGGGAGGAAGGAAGCATGTGGAGTTCAGCGCCTCGATAATCCGCGACGAGAAAGACGCGGTTACCGGCGGGGTGCTCAGTTTCCGCGACATCAGCGGGCGGCGGAAGGCGGAAGAGGAGCTCCACCGTCACAGGGAGCATCTCGAGGAGATGGTCCTCGAGCGGACCGCCGAGATACGCACCGCCAACGAGAAACTTCAGGCCGAGATAGCGGAACGCAGGCGGGCCGAGAAAGAGCTCAAAAAGGCCATGGAGATGGCCGAGTCCGCCAATCGGGCGAAGAGCGAGTTTCTTGCCAATATGAGCCACGAACTGCGCACCCCTCTCAATTCGATCATAGGCTTTTCCAAGCTCATGAAGATGCAGTTCGCAGACGGCGACTTCGGGAACTATCTGGACAACATACTCTCCTCCGGCCTGCATCTGCTCAAGATCATCAACGATATCCTCGACGTCTCGAAGATAGAATCGGGCAGAATGGATTTCAACCGGGCGCCCATCGATCCAGGCGAAATCATCGCTGCCTGCGTGGCGATAATGGCGGTACAGGCCGACGAAAGAAACATCAGCCTGGAAAACCGCTGCAACCTGCCCGGCGACCTGGCGATATTCGGCGACGCAAAGCGTGTGCAGCAGGTTTTTATAAACCTTATCTCGAACGCGATCAAGTTCAACAGACCCGGCGGTTCCGTACGAATAGACGCCCGGATAGAGGGCAGGATGCTCGTCGTCGACGTTACGGACACCGGGATCGGAATAAAGAGGGAGCATCTGTCCTTTATCTTCGAGAAGTTCAATCAGGTGAATTCAGACCTCGACCGTGACACCCAGGGGACCGGTCTGGGCCTCACAATTTCGCGTATGATCGTGGAAGCACACGACGGCCGCATAGGCGTACGGAGCGAGTACGGCAAGGGCAGCACTTTTACGGTGAGCCTGCCCCTGTGCGATGACGCCGCCTGTTCCGAACGGGACGCATGAGTATGACGGATACCACACGGTAAGAGGACTGCCATGAACGAAACCTTAAGGAAGACGGCCATTTACCGGCCGAAGGACCCCATCCTGATCGTCGAAGACACCAGGGAGACACAGGCCCTTCTGCAGGGGATCTGCAAGAACATGGATGTGCCCGCCGTCGTCGCGCCGAACGGGGAGGCAGCGCTCAAAATGCTCGATGAAAGGGATTACTCGATCTTCATCGTCGACCTCATGATGCCGGTTATGGACGGCAGGACCTTCATCTCGCACCTTAAAAAGCGCCTTCCCGAATCGGTCGTTCTCATCGAGACGGCCCTGGATTCGCCGGCTACCATCATCGATATAATGAAAATGGGCGCGTTCGACTACATCATCAAGCCGATCGACCCGGAGCTCTTCCAGGCCAGCGTGGTCCGCGGGCTCGAGTACAAGGCCCTGCGCGACCACGAGCGGAACATGAGCATGAGCGCCGGACTCAAGATACGCAGCCAGATCGAGTGGCTCAACTACAAGGAGAGCCGGCGCGTGGCGGACAAGGATTACACCGAGACCAAATCGGTGTACAACCTCAAAACTTCACTGTCCCAGGGGGCGGGATTCGGGACCCTCGTCTCGCTTATCGACGTTCTATCCGCCACCATGACGAGCGAGGGCGACAATTATGTGATCGGGAAGGACATCATCGACATGCTGGTCGAGAACAACACCTACTGCCGCAACCAGCTCGCCGGACTGCAGTCGACGACGGCGATTATGGACGAGAAGTTCCCCCTGGCCCGCTCGAGCGCGTCGGAGCTCGTCGCGGCGCTTCCGGGGATGGTACAGGCGGTGGCGCCCTATCTCGAACGAAAAAAACTGCGCATAACGTATCCTGAGATCAGGGTCAACTGCGCGCTCGACCTGAACTTCGAGAAGCTCGGGCTCATGATGGAGGAGCTGATCGTGAACGCGTACAAGTATTCGACCAAGGGGAGCACCATCAACGTGTTCGGGCACATCAGCGAGGGGTACTTCTGGCTTTCGGTAAAGAACGACGTGCCGGAAAAACCGTACGGCGGCATTCCGGCCGAATACGAAAAGCTGGTGGTCGAACCTTTCTTCCGGCTGCTGCCTCCGGACGAGTCGGCGGCCCTTATCGAGAAATTCGGTTTCGGACTGGGGCTCGCCGTGGTCGACAATATCGTCCGAAAACACAACGGCGTGTTTCTCATACACGATGTAAAGGACCATACCGGCCGGGAGCCCAAGAGCTGCGTGCTCGCGGAGGTTTTGCTCCCCGTCATCGTCGAAGAAAAACAGTGAAATGACAACCGGAGGAACCGTGGAGACCGGTGACATCTACCGCGAACTTTCGCGCAGGCTGATGATGGAACATTCGGAGATCCTTCCGCTCATCTGGCGCGCGGTGTGCGACGAAAGGGAGGCGCGTCTGGTGGCGATGCTTCCGGGAAGCGCGGCCGAGCTTGCCGGAAAGTCGGGGATGGGGAAGGACGAAGTCGAGCGGATGCTGGTAACCCTTTTCGGGAAAGGGGCCGTTTTCGAGTCAGCGCGCGACGGCGAGACCGTGTACCGCATGCCGCGGCACATCATCCAGTTCCACGACGCCACGCTCCTGTGGGACGGCGCCCCGAAGGAGGTAAACGACCTGTGGGTCCGCTTCATGGACACGGAGTACGCCTCGCTCCTTGAACTGGTCACCCAGGTAAACATGCCTTCATTCATGAGGGTGATTCCCATCAATGCGACCCTGGAAACACAGAGCGGCGTTCTGGTTTACGAGGACGCGGCGCGTCTTGTCGAGCAGGCGAATCTGATCGCAGTTGTGCCCTGCGTGTGCCGCAGATCGCAGAAACAGTGCGACAGGCCCGTTGAGATCTGCATACAGCTCAACAGGGGGGCCGAGTACACGCTCAAGAGGGGAACCGGAAGAAGGATCGACAGGGCCGAGGCGCTCGATCTCCTGAAAAGGGCGGAGGAGGCGGGGCTCGTCCACATGGTTGAGAACAGGGCGGGGATGGGGAACGCCATCTGCAACTGCTGTCCGTGCTGCTGCGAGATGCTGCGTTACGCGTCGAACGCAAAGACGGCGGGCGTGATCGCCCCGAGCCGTTACACAGCCCGGGTGGACGCCGGCGCGTGCACGCTGTGCGGCGAATGCTTCGAAGTGTGCCCGGTGAAGGCCGTCAGCCGGGACGGTGACGCGGCGGCGGTCGGCGCAGGATGTATCGGCTGCGGCCTGTGCGCCGCGTCCTGCCCGTCGGGGGCGATCACCCTGTACGAGACGCGGCCGCCCGGGCATATCCCGTCGTAGCGGACCGCGCGTCGTTTTAGCGTCCTCCGGACCCGGAGCGGCGCATCGCGAAGGCGCCGCCGAGGGCTATGAATACGGTCCCCAGCCAGACAAACCAGATGAGCCGCTTGAACGATACCTCGACAATCGCGGTATCCGGAGGCACTTCAGCTCCCTTCGGCGCCTCAATGAAAATGTAGACCGTCCCGTCGCCTACATGGAAGTCGAGGAGGCGCACCTCCTGTCCGGTGAATGGTATGCGCGCGACGACCGCTTCCCTGCGGTCGCTACCGCCTATCACGAGGCCCGGGCGGATCGATGCAGCGGCCGCTCCGCGCCGCACCGCCAGCTTCGCGAAGAGCTTCATGTCGCCCCCCGCCATCATGTGCTCGCGGTCGATGTCGAACCCCTCGAAGGTGACCCGCGTACCCGCGGATTCAACGGACGATCCCTTTTCGAGCACAAACCTGGTGAGTGAATCGATGCCCGAACGGTATTCCACCGGTGAGATGTACACATCGTGGGAGAGGCCGTAGCTGATATAGGGCTCGCGGTAGAGCGAATGCATCCGTGCGTCGATATAATACGGGGTTTGGATCTCGCGCACCGAGCGTCCGCGCGCGAACGTGAACGCCAGGGCGGACTTCTCGGCGTCGGTGATGCCCCGGAAGGTGAGGGCGGCCTCGCCGATCACCGTGTGCTTCCCGAGAGGGAGCTCCCGGTGCTCGGTCGTTGAATGAAGCGACGATGAGACGATACCGAGCACCATAACGGCGACGCCGATGTGCGCGAGCCGCGACGGGAGCACGACGGCCGGTTTGTATTTCAGGAGATCGATACTGCCCCAGACGGCGACAAACAACGCCGCCGCCGAGAAGGCGTATGCGGCCGGATGTGACGTGTGGTTGATATTGAAGAGGAGCGCCATTATAACCGCCGCCGCTCCGACTGCCGCGAGCTTCCACACGGGAGGCTTTTTCGGAAACTGGAATATGGCGGCGAGGGCTATCGTGCCGAGGATAAGCAGTCCCATGGGGACCGAGATGCCGTTGTAGTAGCCGGTTTGTAGCGAAAAGGGCGCGGTCAAGAGCGATGAGACGATGGGCATCGAAGTGCCGGCCAGAATAAGGAAGGCGTATATGCAGATCGTGATGATACCGTAGGCCACAAGCGTGTCCCAGGCGACCGCAGATTCGCCGAGCTTTTTCGCGCCCATGTCGCGGAATCGCCTGACGAACAGGAAGACCGAGATGATCACATAGAACAGCATGAAGAACACCAGGTGCCGCGAAAGGCCGAGGTCCGAAAAGGAATGCACCGAAAAATTAGAAAGCACGCCGCTGCGCGTGAGGAAGGTGCTGTAGAATACGAGCACATAGGAGGCGAGCGCCAGCGCAATATTCGTGCGGACCAGCGCGCCCCTGCGCCGCTGGACGAGCATGCCGTGCACCAGCGCCACGAGCGTAAGCCAGGGGATGAGCGACGAGTTCTCGACCGGGTCCCATCCCCAGTATCCCCCCCACCCAAGTACCTTGTAGGCCCAGTACCCGCCGAGGAATATACCGATTCCGAGGGAGGTCATCGCGAGGAGAGTCCACCTGCGGCTTCGGTCTATCCAGGTCGAAAAATCCTTCCGGAGCAGCGCGGCAACGGCGTAGGCGAAGGGAACGGTCGCGGCGGCGTAGCCGATGAAGAGCACCGGGGGATGCGCCACCATCCACGGATCCTGCAGGAGCGGATTGAGCCCGGAACCGTCGGGCGGTATCGCCCCGACGGCGAATTGTTCGGGATTGGCCTGCCAGACATAACGGAAGGGGCTGTAGATCACGAGCACGAGAAGCAGGAACACCTGGCTGATGGTGATGATCGACATCACAAGGCATTCATCGCGATCGTTTGAACGGATGATGAAAAAGCCGAGAACGTACAGGATGAACACCCACAGCAGAAAGGTGCCCTCCTGTCCCGCCCAGAACCCCGCTATGAGATAGGCGAGGGGGAGGTCGCGCGAGGAGTAGGTGTAGACATAACTGAACTGAAATCCGTGGCTTATAAATGCGAAGAAGAGCAGCATAACGGAGAATGTTATGGAGATGCCGGCGAGGTAAAAGATCCGCCGGGCCGTTATTTTCGCCAGAATGTTGCCGGCGGCCCCCTTCGCGAAAAAATAGAGCGATACGACCGAAAGCAAAAGGGAAACGAGAATGAGGACCGTGCCTGTGTTCATCGGGGTTTTTCTCCGGTGTATTTTGAGGGACACTTGACCAGGATTCTGTCCGCGGCGAACACGCCGCGGCCGGCGTCCCAGGCGCCGAGCGCGACGATCTTGTCGGCGTGCTCGAAGTTCTGGGGCTTGGTGCCGTTATGCACAACTCTGAACGACGTGCCTTCCTCGTCCCTGAGGGTGAACGAGAATGAGCCCTCCGAGTGCTCCACCGGCGAGGATTTCTGCCGGACGCCGATGACCTGTACGTATTCGCCCGATCTTTTGGCCTCGGCGAGCGAGACGTACGGGGTGATCATCCCGCGCATGGAATAGGCGGCGACGGCAACGCACGCGATGACGATAAGCGAGCCTATGACGCGTTTAGCGTTCATCGATCTTTTTCTCGAGCCGGGAGATGTCCCGGTCAATTTTGAAGAGATAGACCCCAAGCGCGAGCCAGATTACGAGCACGATCCACATCACGCGCGCGAGGGGGGGTGCCGTTTCCGCCGCCGCGTCGGACGCGAAGGCGGCTCCGGCCGTCGATGAGGAAAGCATGGCGGAGAGGAGAGCGGCCGGGATTATTTTCAGTCGTTTATTCATCGCGCATATCCTCCACCGTCGCGCGGATTTTCGAGAGGCGGTTCAGCATCTGAAGCATATGGAAATACAACAGGCTGAAGGCCGCGACCGAGACGATGAGCGTGAGCTTCATTTCGGTCTCGAGGTGTATTTTCATGTCGGGATTTATGACGGGATCGGGGTGCAGTGACCCGAAAACGCGCGGGACCACGAAAACGAAAAACGGCATGACGGTCATCGCGATAACCAGGTAAACGGCGGAAAGGCGGCCGCGGGCGGGCCTGCCCGCGAGCGCCGACCTCAGGCTGAAATAGGCGGAATAAATGAGGAGGAGGATGATGATGGATGTCTGGCGC
>CAZEAH010000049.1:0-10754 GCA_964510075.1 uncultured Leptospirales bacterium
GCAGCACGGTGAAGTGCTCGCCGCCGAGGTTCGCAAGGATCACCTTCACCTCGCCCCGGTAGTCCGAGTCGATCGTCCCCGGCGTGTTCAGGCAGGTAACCCCATGCTTCAGCGCAAGGCCGCTCCGCGGGCGTATCTGCGCCTCGTAGCCTTCGGGTATCTCCACGGCGATGCCGGTGGGGATGAGGGCGACCGCGCCCGGGGCGATCGTAACGGGCCCGTCCGTGCATGCGAACACGTCGGCCCCCGCCGCGCCTGCCGTCTGATAGGCGGGCACGGACGCGCCGGGCCTCAGGGTGATGCGCACC
This sequence comes from uncultured Leptospirales bacterium, assembly GCA_964510075.1. Lineage (GTDB taxonomy): Bacteria > Spirochaetota > UBA4802 > UBA4802 > UBA5368 > MVZN01. The sequence continues at coordinate 309 of CAZEAH010000049.1, forward strand.
GGTATCATGCAGTACCGCCCTGGGTTCGTCGCCGGCGCCCGTAGCTGTATTGTGTCTGAGTGATGGTTTCCATGCGTGGATACTCCGCACAGCAGGCCAAAACGGTAAACACTTTTTTTAAAACCGTCAATCCTTTCGCCGGCCCGCCGGAGCGTGTTCGATACGCATTTTTATATAACACCCTTGACGCGGCCATGGCCCGGTGGTAGGCTGAGCCACGTCACAACCACAACAGGCGGCGGGCAGGTATGATAAGCACCGGAATAAAACATCTCGACAGGCTGATAGGCGGCATCAGACTCGGCGACAACGTCGTCTGGCAGATCGCCAACGCCGTACCCGTAGAATACTTCATAAAGAGTTATTTCAGCAAATCCAACGACTTTCAGAACTCCATCATTTACATCAACTTCAACTATTCCCCGCATACCATATGCAAGCGTTTCGACGATATATTCAAGAGCTATAATTTCATTTTAATCGACGCCTTCACCAACGGCAAAGGGAACGGCGATCCCGTATTCCTGGACTTCTACCACAACGAGGAGGATTACGACCTTTCGCGCATCGTGCGTATCGAGGACCCGCGCGACATCAACGGGTTCATCTCCACTCTTAACGGGGTCCAGAAGGACCACCGCGACGGTTCGTTCTACATCTTCGACAGCCTCACCGGAATGAACGAGCTCTGGCGCGACGAGCGTTCAGTGCTCGACTTTTTCGCCTTCACCTGCCCGAAGCTCTACGAGATGAACACGATCGCCTACTGGATACTCGAACAGGAGGCCCATTCGAAGGAATTCATAGCAGGCCTCACTCACATCACCCAGATCGTGCTCTCGGTCTACAACACCAGCGCCGACCACTACGCCCTCAAGATCCACAAGCTCGAGGACCGTCCCGCCACCAACATCAGCACCCCCCACGGCTTCCGCATCATCGACCGGGAAATCAGCTTCGAGCAGACCGCCGAAGGCGATCTGTTTAAAATCGGCACCAAGGTAAAAGAGCTGCGTAAGGCGGCCGGCATCACCCAGGCGGAGCTGGCGCTGCGACTGGGAATGACTCCGGGGGCCGTCTCGCAGATCGAGAACGACCTCATAACGCCCTCGCTCAACACCCTGGTGCATCTTGCGGGCATCTTCCAGCGGCCGATTGAGTTTTTCATCGGCTCCGGGCTGCTCGACGACGGAAACAGGGGATTCTCGATCTTCAGGAAAAAGGACGCGCGGCGCTTTTCATCGAAGAACGCGCTCGTAACCGGCCTCTCCGACGAGAAAAGGCCCGATTTCGCGCCGTACCACGTTACGCTCGCGGGACGCGAATCGATAGATGGTCCGATCCTCATGCATAAAGGCAAGGAGTTCATTGTCGTCGTAAACGGCACGCTCTCCCTGACGATCGATGACGAGGAGCACCTGCTTCGCAAGGGCGATTCCATCATTCTCGAGCGTTCGTTTATCGAACGATGGACCAACCACGGGAAAACAGACTGCGAATTCGTCTATATCCAGTACTGAACCGTCCCGCGGCCTGAAACGGTACCGCAGCGGCGGGCAATTTCGCTGTTCCTATCGATCCCAGGAACCGATAGTGTAAACGGAGGGTGATGCCGATTCCGCCGCACGGAGAACGGCACGCTATAGCAGAGGAGGACCATGGGAGATTCAGCTTCGCCTGAGCGATACAACAACGCCCTCCGGCTTGAAAAGGAGGGCAATTACGTCATGGCACTGCATGAATACATCGCGGCGATAGAGACCGATTCCACGAACCGGGACGCGTATCTCAACCTGGGCGCTCTCTATTCCCGCATGAACCGCCTGGGCGAGGCGATGGACTGCTACCGCAAAGCGCTCGAGCTCGGCGACGACTATCTCGTCCACTTCAACATGGGAAGCCTTCTGTATAAAAAAGGCGAATACAAGCAGGCCGTGCTCACCCTTGAAAAATCAAGACGGCAGAACGGCTCCTTCACCCTTACACTGCTCGTCATGGGGCTCGCGTTCAGCCGCCTGCGCAACCATGCCGCCGCAGGCGCCTGTTTCGAGCGCGTGCTCGAGCTCGAGGCCGGCAACAGGGTCGCCCTCACGGCGCTGGCCATCATCGAGCTCGACCGGAAGAACTACGAACGCTCCCTCGGTCTGGTCGACCGCATACTTGCCGAAGACTCTTCCAACGGCAGCGCCCGCAAACTTCGCGCCGATGTCCTCTACCGCATGAACCGCCTTGACGAGTCGGCGAGCGAGATCAAATCCCTGCGTGACGAAGATCACTGCTACCGCTCATACGACGATTTCATTCGGGCGATCCCCCTCGAGATCTACACCGACCGCTACGGCACGATCGAGGACAAGATAGCCTCGCTGGGAGAGAAGGCAGCCCCCGGCGACCGCGACAGCCTGCTCAGCATGAGCCTGTGCTATCTCCTGGCGGGCGATCCGAACAGGGCCATCGACCTGCTCTTCGAGGCGAAAAAAAGCATCCTGAACTGATGTTCGCGCATTCTTTGGGTCGATAATGCTTGACATCTTTCCCGATGCCGTATAGGTTCATCGCGGCGGGGCGATTAGCTCAGTCGGTTAGAGCGCCTGCCTCACATGCAGGAGGTCACTGGTTCGAGTCCAGTATCGCCCACAGCCCTGCCTCCTGCGAATCATGAAGCCTTGCCAGCGGAACCGGAAGGAAATATACATATTCCCGCTTATTTTCAGGGGCGAATTACGCCGCGGGACGCCACTTTATGGAGTACGACCATGAAAAGGCCGGTTCTGCTTGACCTCCTCGTAGAGAACAAAGAGCTCACCGTCGAACAGGCGGAACGGTCGCTCGCAATCCAGAGAGATTCAAACACGCTCATAGGGCTCATACTGCTGGAAGAAGGATACATCTCCGACGAGACCCTGTGCAGGTATCTCGCCATGGAGTACGAGTCGGCGCTTGACCCGCGCTGCGCGGAATAAACTTCCGCTCTTTCGCAAGCCGGTCCGTCAGATCTTCATTTGTTAATGAAAGGTAAAATAATTGTAATGATTGACATTCCCCGCGCGCTTTCCTTGAATAATGCATCGAGCGGGATATAGTGTGTCTCATGGCATACCGATACACGACGGGTTTGCGAGACCGGTTAACAGCGGCCATTCACTGCACGGTTTCACGACACGTACGATAATTTATCTGCCCCGCGGGGTTTCCCATGCAAAAGACCGCCAAGAGTCCTGACATCCAAGAAATTCTCCGTAGAGGGGATGTCGTCTCACATTTCCAGCCGATCGTATCGATCAAAAAGAAATCCGTTATCGGCTTCGAGGCGCTCAGCAGGGGAGTGGCCGAACAGACCGGGGACCTCATATCGCCGAAACGGCTCTTCGATGCCGCCGAGCGCGAGGGTCTTACCATGGAGCTCGACAGGCTGTGCCGGACCAGAGCATTCGAGGCGTACGGTGGTACGAGGAACGATCCTGATCGTTTCATCCTTACCGTCAACCTGGACCCCTCAATACTCAACGAGGAGACCGTCGGTTCAAATCATCTCAGGAGCCTGGCGGAATCCCTCGGCATTCAACCCGGCAGGGTGCTCATCGAGATCATCGAATCTCGAATCCGCGATATCGAAGCTCTTAAAAAATTTGTTGCCCTCTATCGCGAGTACGGCTTCCTCATCGCCCTCGACGACATAGGCACGGGATTGTCAAACCTCGACCGCGTATCGATAATCAAACCCGATATTCTAAAAATTGACAAGTCGCTGGTCCAGGACGCGGCCCGGCAGTACCACAGCGGCGAAATCGTCAAATCGCTGGTCTCGCTGGCACACCGCATCGGTTCACTCGTAATCGCCGAGGGCGTCGAGACCGCAGAGGAGGCGGTTATCGCGCTCGAACTGGGCGTCGACATGCTTCAGGGCTTCTATTTCGGGAAACCGGGGCCGGACATACACGCGCTCATGGACGGTATCGAACCCATGATAGAAACGGTCGCCGCCACCTTCAAGGAAAGGACCGTGCAGAGAATCAACGCCAAAAAATTCCAGCACAGAAGCTACAACCAGATTATCAACACCCTTATAAGCGAGCTGTCCCGCATCCCCGAGGAGGAGTACGACGCGGCGCTTGCCTCGCTGATAAGGCCTCATCCCGAACTCGAATGCGCCTACATACTCGACGAAGACGGAATCCAGCTGAGCGACACCGTTTTCTCCACGGACGGGGACGGCGGATCGAAGGGATTCTTTTTTCAGCCGGGCAGCAAGGGGACGGACCAGTCGTCCAAGGACTATTATTTCCTTCTGGCGGCGGGACTGCCAAAGTTCACCACGGCTCCGTACATCTCACTCGCCTCGCGCAACGTATGCATCACCATTTCGGTGGCATATCGCGACCTCAATTTCAGCAAGCGCATCCTGTGCATGGACATCATACAGGACAACGGCAACCCCGCCTGAAAGCGGGAGAACGCGTCACCGCGGAGACCGCTTAAACCTCGACCTCCCGAACCCCGTCGCCGATCGTGCATTCCAGTATATCGGGCGATGTGCCGTGCTCTCTGCTGAACCTTTCGCCCATCACCCTGGCAAATTCCTGCGATGACGACGCGTCGACCATGGTGATGGTACAGCCGCCGAAACCCCCGCCCATCATCCTGGATCCATAAACCCCGGCGACGGGCTCCGCCCACTCCACGAGGCGATCAAGTTCGTCGATGCTTACTTCGAAATCGTTCCGGAGGCTCGCGTGCGAGGCATACAGCAGATCTCCGGCCCCCGCGAAGTCCCCCGAGCGCATCCGGAGCATGAACTCCATCGTACGCGCGTTTTCCTTAATCGCATGACGCGCGCGCCGTCTCTCCACGGGAGGAAGTCCGGCCTCAAGCGGCGCAAAATCGGAGGGGGCCAGATCGCACAGATGCGCGATATCCGCCCCCATGCCGCGCAGGAGCGCCAGTGCCGATTCGCATTCCCGCCTCCGGTCGTTATAACCTGACTCGCGGAGGGAATGCTTGACACCGCTGTTTACCAGGACGAAATGAATCCTGGACGGGTCGATGTGCAGGTATTCGAAGGAGAGATCGCGCGTATCGAGGAGCATAGCGCTGTCCTTTCTCCCGTGAACGACGGCGAACTGGTCCATAATGCCGCAGGCGACCCCGGCATACTCTTGCTCCACCCGCTGCCCCATCCGCGCGAGCTCGACGGTATCGAGCGTCATTCCGAGCAGCGAAATCATCGCGTAGAGCGTCACTATGGTGATGGCCGCCGAGCTCGAGACGCCGCCTCCGGCCGGGATTGCGCTCAAATAGCTCAGGTCGAATCCACTGTCCCAGTCCGATCGAAGAAGCGCCAGCGCACCGGCGGGATAGAGCCACACTCTCGGAACGACCGCACCGCCGGCGAAGAGCGACAGGGGGAGTTCCCCCGACGCCTGAAATCCGGCGTCATGGAACCTGAAACGCCCGGAAGCATTCTCCGAAACGCACAGATACACGGCCCTGTCGATGGCCGCGGGAAACACGCGGCCTCCGTTGTAGTCGACGTGTTAACCGATGAGAATGATCCTCCCGGGGCATGAAAAAAAGCGCGGCCGGGATGCCCCGGGAAACGCCGAACGGTGAGCATCTACGAGCATGTGCGCAAGCGTGCTCATGAAAAGGTACACCGGGCCGCACTGGTATGGGGGTAATTCATTATCAGACGCGCTGGAGGTGCCTCAGAAAGGACTTCCCCCGTTCTGTGGCATTGATTCGGACAGCGTCCCCGTCATCCGGTTCGGCGTATTCGACAAGCCCGAAGTGCCTGAACCAGGTAAACAAGTAAAAATCCAGAAACGAGATGAGGAAAACGTCGTTGCGGTCTCCGAAACCCGTCAGGTCGAAGAATTCAACCGCAACGGAATCGAGCGTAAACCGGCCTTCCCTTCTGAGTATGAGGTCGATAAGTATATGGCGGTTGTGCCGCAGTTCGCGCGCCGCCGCGGGATTCGAGGGGAAAATATCCTCCCAGCGGACCCTGCCCCAGAAGGCGGCGAACAGTGCGGGGAAGAAGTTTTCGCACGAACACCCCGACGCGGGAACGGCGCTCGCCCCCTCGACGTCGATCATGCCGGCGGCTTTCATTATAATGACGCACTGTTTTATATAGATCTCGAAAAGCTCCGCGTCGCCCGCCTCGCGGAAAAGCTCGGTTCCGGCAACGGCGGCTGTGCACCCGTCGTAGAACTCCTGGCTGAGGTATTTGCCGCGGACGACCCGCGCGCCGCCGTTGCCGAGCATCGAGGCGACAAACCTGCTCAGACGAACCGCAAAGCAATCCTCGAACCCGCGCCCGGGGACCGCATCGTCGAAGCGCGCGAGGGCATGGACGAACCCTCCCGTACGTGAGCGGAGGTCCCCCGTCCACGCCTGCTCGCAACTGCGGCTCACCACGACCGAAAACAGCGCCGACTTCTCGGCGCGCGGCAGATGGAGGAACATCCTGTCTATTTCCTTTGCTATCCTGTCGCGGGAATAATCCATCGAGACGACCTGTTGAACGAGTAAATTAATTTCCCTATCGCGCTGGTGCCCCGCTTCACCATGGGTATGTTTCATACCGACGAGATTCTCCCTTTTATTTATATACTTTTCAGGAAGCGGCAATGGGAACAAAAGCACGGTCAATTAATTTCTGTGAAATTAATTGATAATCATTTATATTTAAATTAATTTAAAGTCAATGAAAATTTGAAAAAGCGGGCCCGAAAAGAAAAAAAATCACACGATGAAGTCTTTATCCCGCGGTCCCTCAAATCATCACTGGTACTTCCTGTGTCCATAATAAAAAAATTAATAATTACCCGTAATTGATCAGATTGGGGCCGGCGGCCACGTTATGCACAACCACACCCGCATACCCATTCGGCTGTGGATAAGAATGTGGATAAACGGCCGGACGCCGCATCAGCAGCAGAATCACCCGCCGTTAAAAACATCCATGGATGTTTCATTTTTGAATTGTAAAATACTCCTTGCGGCTTACACCATACCCATAATGGGACTGATCTCCACAATCGCGAAGATTTACAACCCGGCCGTCTTTCAGGGAGACCTCAACCGGAACGGTTACTTTGAGGGCTGGTACTTCAAGCAGGTTTCGGCGGAATCCGACCGGGTCCTGGCGTTCATCCCGGGCGTCTCCCTCTCCGGCGAACGACACGCTTTTATACAGATGATCGACGGAATGACCGGTGTCTCGCGCTACTTTCAGTACGAGCTGTCCGAATTCCGCTGGCTTCGCGACGGCTTCCAGGTTGAAATCGGGAGAAGCCGCTTTTCGGCCGGAGGCATCTCGCTCGACATCGACGACGACGGAACGCGCGTTACCGGCTCTCTCCGGTTCGACGGCGCGCTCCCCTACCCCGTCAGGCCGCTTTCACCCGGCATTATGGGCTGGTATTCCTTCGTGCCCTCGATGGAGTGCTACCACGGCGTCGTGTCCATGGGTCACCGACTTTCCGGAAAGCTGAACCTCGATGAAACCGTTTACTCTTTCGACAACGGGCGCGGCTATATTGAAAAGGACTGGGGAACATCCTTCCCGGAGTCATGGATATGGCTGCAGGGCAATACGTTTCGCGGAATCGAGGCGTCGTTCATGCTTTCCATAGCGAAAATTCCCTGGCGCGGACGGCATTTTAACGGCTTCCTGTGCTTTCTGTACGTCGGCGGGAAGCTTTACCGTTTCATGACATATACAGGAGCGGCTATCCGTAAGATCGATAAGGCCGGTAACGGATTATCCGTAACACTTTCCGACAGGCGACACCGGCTGGTAGTCGAGGCCGAACAACGTTCGACCGGGTCTCTCGCCGCGCCCGCCGCCGGCGCCATGAACAGGCCGATCAAGGAATGCGGGAATGCCCGCCTCGCGGTGCGCCTGGAACACCATGACGGGCGCGTGATCTTCCGCGCGGAGGACAGCACCGCCGGGATGGAAGCGGTCGGCGACATCCTTACGCTTTTGGGACGGGGGTAACCGCCATGCGTGAAACGCTTTTCTGGCTGTACCTGGCCAACGCGGTGGTGATCATCAACCATGAGATAGAATCCGCGTACTGGCGGGAATGGGAGCTTTTCCGCCTGCCGGGAGGTATCACCGGTTTTCTCATCATCCACTTCCCCGTGCTTTTCGTCATGCTGTACGGCCTCCCGCTTCTTAAAGACGGCGGGGCTCATCGTTTCACTCCTGGTGGCCTCCGGCGGCATCTTCGCGTTCTCTGCGCATACCTGGTTCATCCGGCGCGGCGACACGCGGTTCACCCTGCCGGTCTCGCGTTTTATGCTCGCGGCCACGCTCGTTCTCTCGATCGTACAGGGCGCGCTCACGCTGTATCTGCTGTGCTCGGAGTGATAAGGATTCCGCGCCCCGACCGGATTATGGGCGGACACGTCGGATACCGACCAAATTTCACAGAAGGAGGATGTGTATGAAAGCCGCAGAAGGGCACCGGGCATCGCCCCCTGGCATCGGCATCATTATCGCGGCGGCGGCCGTGGCGCTTTTCATCACCGGGTCATTTTTTTCGGTGGACTGGATGAACCTCCTCTACGGCACCGGGAGCCTCTACCCGGCATTCGCCAAGCCCGTGGTATCGATCCTGTGCGCGCTTATAGTGTTCGTCATCGGGCGAAACGGACTCGGCTCGAAAGACACCCTCCTCCTCGCGGCTGCGTACGTCTGCATCGTCGTCGTGGACGCGTGCATGAGTGTCTGGGTGTACCATGACGATGTATCGTTCAAAAACGGGGCGTTCCTCGTCGGCGCGGTCCTCTCGATCGCGGCCCACCTGCTGCTCATCGTCCGCCACGCGCGCGGCTTTGCCTTCCTGCGCTCCGGCGCGCCGCTCGGACGGCGCCTCGCGTTTCCGCTTTTTTTCTACGTTCCGGTTGCCGTCATCTTCCTGTTTCTCGCCGGTCCGCTCCACGCGGCGGGACAGTTCTATCCCTCGCTTTTCTACGCACTGATCCTCACCACATCGCTCTGGGTAGGATGGGAAACGGTGCGCAACCGCCTCTTTCCGGCAACGAACGCCGGGCTTATCGCCGCCGGCGTAAGCTCCTGGTTTGTCACCGAGATCATCGGCGTTTTGTACAACATCCGGGTCGAGTCGATCGCGCCCTACTGCATGATCCTGACCTGGCTCTTCTATATGCCGGCCATACTTCTCATCGCGCTCAGCGGCTACCGCTGGGAACGCTCCGGCGGGCGGTAAGGTGTCGCCATGGGTATTGTCGAATTCCATGAACTGCCGGTTTCCGAAATAGAGGCACTACGTCCGTTGTGGGAAAAGCTGAACGCGCACCACCTGAGCCGTTCCTCGCACTTTCGGGCGCACTACGAGAGCTTTACGTTCGAAAAACGCATCAAAAAGTTTCTCCTCGACGATATCGACGTCCGGATCGATATCGCCCGTACCGGAGTTGCGATCGTCGGCTATTGCATAAGCACGATCGACCGCAGGGGCCACGGCGAGATCGATTCGCTCTATATCGAGGAGGCGTTCCGGCGCTCCGGTACGGGCGATGGATTGCTGAGGCGGGCTCTCGGCTGGCTGAAAGGGGAGGGGGCCGAGGAGATCACCATCGTCGTTGCCGCCGGAAACGAAGAGGCGTTTTCTTTCTACCGCAGACACGGTTTTTATCCGGCGTATACGACGCTCAAACTCGTTACATGAGGGTGAGGGCGCTACTCGAAGCGCATTGAAAGGTCGAACGCCCTCACCGAATGCGTGAGCGCGCCGATGGAGATATAATCGATCGCGAGGTCCGCGATCTCCTTCACGCGCTTTTCGTCCATGTTCCCCGAAACCTCTATTTTCGCCCGTCCGGCGATAATCCCTATCGCCTCTCTCATGTGTTCCCTGTCCATGTTGTCGAGCATAATGATGTCCGCGCCCGAATCCGCCGCCTCCCGCGCCTCGTCCGCGTCCGTCACCTCGACCTCTATCTTGAGCCGTGCGCCGTACGCCGCACGCACCCGCCGTACGGCCTCGGCGATTCCGCCGGCCGCGCGGATGTGGTTGTCTTTGATCATCACCATATCGAAGAGGCCCATTCGGTGATTCGTTCCTCCCCCGGCAGCGACCGCGTACTTGTCGAGCAGGCGCAGGCCCGGGGCGGTTTTGCGCGTATCCAGAATACGGATGCTGGTCCCCTCCACGAGGGCGACGGCGGAGCGGGCGGCTGTTGCGATACCCGACATGCGCTGGGCGAAGTTGAGCGCGGTGCGCTCGCCGGTAAGGAGCGCCGCCGTCGGGCCCGAGAGCATAAGGGCGGTATCCCCGCGGGCAATCGGCTCGCCGTCGTTTTTGATTGGTGATACGCGCACATCCCTGTTCACGCGCCGGTAGACCATGCGTACCACCTCGCCGCCGCAGAAAACGCCGTCCTCCTTGGCGACGACGCGCGCGGTCG
>CAZEAH010000050.1:0-10701 GCA_964510075.1 uncultured Leptospirales bacterium
ATGGTCGTTTTCGAACAGGTAATGGGCTTCCTCCTACTCGGGACAGCCGTGTACCTAATCGGAATCCTCTCCACGGACTCCATACTGCCCGCCCTCTGGCTTCTCCTCTCGCTGGGTATCGGACTCTGGCAGTACGGTCGCTTCGGAAATATCACCCGAAGCCTTAAAAGCAGGATCGTATCGGTTATTGCGCTGATTATCATTTCGGCCGGCGGCGGATGGCTTGCGTTGGGCGCGTACGGAGAAGGGGAGAAGAATATCGAGATCGCTTTAAGGGCGGATTTCAGCCTTGCGGCGATCGAGAAGAACGCCGCGGCCGGTGGTGTGTCGATCGTCAAGTTCACCGCTGACTGGTGCCCGAACTGCGTGCTCGCGGAAAGGACAGCCCTGTACACCCCAAGGGTGGCTTCACTTATTAACGAAAAGTCCATCACACTGTACACGGCCGATATCACGCGCGAGAACCCGGAGGCACAGGCGCTCCTTCGGTCGCTCGGCAGCCGCTCGATTCCCTTTCTGGCGGTCTTTCCGCCCGGCGAACGCTTTACCGAACCGCTCTGCCTGAGGGACATTTACGGTGAAACCGATGTTCTCGAGGCAATCAGGAGAGCGACCTCCCCCTGAAGGCGCCGTAGTTCGGCACAACACCGGAGAGGATTAACGGCAGGAAGGGTTGACGCTTTCTGCATAAACGGGAGCACGGTGCAGGCACACATCCGATCCCGCGAAACCTTCCTCTCCGGCGATCCGCGCCGGGTTCTTTTTATACAGGCGAAGCCAGTTGGCGAGAAAAGTCCGCGCAAGCGGCACATACGACCAGTGCCACTTCTCCTCCATGTAGCCGGCATCCCTGCCCGCCGTATAAGGCTGGCAGAAACCGTATGAACGGGCGTTGGCCGAGAGCCAGCGATACAGGACGGCGCCGTTACCGCTCTCGTAATATCGATTATACAGTTCCTGCAGGTCGAAATCGGTTCCCCAGTGGTGGCGCGAGGTGCCGGGCATGGAAGAATACTCCAGAATTCTGGCGGCGCGTTCGGCCGGATCCGGAACCGCCTCGTTCAGCCGTACTCCCTCCACCCGCACACTGCCGTACCATTTTCCCTCCCAGATGGACTTCTGCTGCTTCCAGGTGCGCGTGGAGCTTCTCACCCTGAATTCGACGCCCGGATGCGCCTTTCTGAAATCACGGAACATCACGGCAAGCGCCTCCGCTGCCTCCCTGCGAAGATACTGCCGCGCGCCCCTGACCGGAATATTGAGCGTCGAGATATCCACAAAACACTCTTCCCGCTCGGGCTCGTAGCGCCCCGTCAGATAGGTACCCGCCTCCATGCCGCAGTACGGGGCTTCTCCCTGTTGTGCGCGGCACAGTACGCATGCCGCGAGAACAACCACTCCCGCAAAAAAGCCCCTCGCGCGAACCGATACCGGTACTCTCATTCCAACAGACCTATTCGGCTTTTTCAGTTACGTGGAGGTAATCGGCGATCGGCCTGAGCAGAAACCCAAGGCGCTCGTGGGTGATGCCCGTATCGCGCGCCATCATCCTCTCCCGCTCTCCACGCCGCAGGTCCCCGCTTTCAGAGAGGATGATGATGCGCGACGAAAGGCCGGGTATCCTCCTGCCGGTGCGCGAGGGCACTCCCAGGCCGTAGGCAAAATGGGCCGCCCCTCCGATAATGACCGCCACGGCGTTTTTCCCCTCGGCCCGCCCTTTCATTATTCGCGCGGCGAGCACGTCCGCCATCTTCTCGTCCCTGGCTATCTGCGCCTCATACATACGCCGGAGAGCATCCCCCTGTGTGAAGGCGTGCACCGGAAGCATCATTGCGAGCAGGCGTTCGTTGTCCTGGTTCGACAGGTCAATCTCGGCCGGAAGCTCCGCGCGCGAGCCCTCATCCAGCGAGGCGAGCCCCTCACGGGCCACAGAACGAACCACCTCCGCTCGGGCGTTAAGCGCGATCACCTCACCGGCGGCGCTTCTGCACGCCTCGAGAACCGTGCGGTAGTCCCGGTAATTGCTCCATCGACGGGCCCATTGCGTATCGGCGGCAAGCCGCTCGAAATCGATTTCGCCGCGGTTGTAGCGGTCGAGTGACGGCTGGTAGCGAGCCTCCATCTGCTCTATTCCGAGGACGACCGTTCTTCCCTTTGCCGCGAGCGCTTCGATAAACGCGCGCTGCAGCTCGTGGTGCCGACCCAGCCCGTGCCGCTCGCCGATATACACCGCCTCGACGCCCTCGCAGTCCTCAACCACCGCCTTAAAGGACACCGGTTCGCCCGTGTAGACGTCAACCCAGAGCATGCACCGTCCTGAAGGCGTGGCTGCCTCCCCGGCCACCACGCACGGTACGGCGCCCGAAAGCGCGTACATTATAATCAGGGAGAATGTGATGCACCGGCGGATCATAAAGTCAGTTTCGGCATGAGGCGTTCTACCGCGGTCGGCCAGAGAACGGTTTCCGCTCAGACGCCGCGAAGTTCGCACAGCTCGGCGAAAGTTGAAACGTATTCCCTGAAAACGCGTAAGGTCTCCACGGGATACGGCCGAAGGCCGTGAAAAGACTCGTCGAGGGTGACGTCGGGAACGAACTGCTGAAGGAAATAGCGCTTAACGCGGCCGAGCGCCTTACCGATACTCCCGAAATCCTCGAGCGTGACGTACCGCGGAATGCAGGTAGTCCTCAGCTCGTACTCGAGCCCGGAGCTTCTGACTATACCGACGGTTTCAACAACGCGCGAAAAATCAACGTGTCTGCCGACGACAAAATCATACTTCTGCGGCGAGGTCTTTATGTCGATGGCGACATAATCTATAAGCACGTTCTCCACCAGTCGCGATACCGCGGCCGGATTGAGGCCGTTTGTGTCTATTTTCACAGCCATCGCCATATCCTTAACAGCGGAGACGAACGACACCAGGTTTCCCGAAATCGTGGGCTCTCCTCCCGAGATGGTGACTCCGTCTATAAGGCCGCGCCTTTTCCTGAGGAAGCCGAGCGCCTCATCGTTTGAATACGACCGCAGGCACCCGCTGTTGCAGGCGAGCTCGGGGTTGTGGCAGTAGCCGCACCGGAGATTACATCCCCCGGTGAAGAAGACCGAGCTTATCCTACCGGGAAAGTCTATCAGAGAGGTTTTGTGTATTCCCTTTATATTCATAAATGCACGCTTCTTTAACTTCCCTGAGGGAAAACTCCCTCCTCTCATTGAACTCCTCGCGCTTGCCCTTATTCCACTGATTTACCGGCCTGAAATAACCGACCACACGGGAATAGACTTCAACGGGGATCTGTTTTTCCTTCTTCATATCTTCAACTTCTCCTGTTACATCGCTTTCTTTTTATTATAATCGGCATCTCTGGCCGTAATCTCAACGCCGAATCTCTCCAGTTCCTCCTCTGTATGGTCGTAGGGGCAGAATCTGTGCGCACCGGCGATATAACCGTGCACCGGGCAAATGCTGAACGTGGGTGTGATGGTAAAATAGGGGAGCGAATAGTTCTCTGCTATGCGGCGCACGAGGTGCTTTACCATCTGGGGATCGTCGATCTTTTCGCCTATAAAGCCGTGCACCACCGTCCCTCCGGTAAAGCGCGTCTGGAGCTCGTCCTGATGGTCCAGCGCGTCGAAGATGTCATCGGTGTATCCAACCGGCAGATGCACGGAATTTGTATAATAGGGCTCGTTCATCCCGGCCGCTTTGATGTCCGGAAAGGCGGCCTTATCGTGTTTCGCGAATCTGTAGCTTACGCCCTCAGCGGGAGTCGCCTCGAGGTTGTACAGGTTTCCGGTTACCTCCTGATACCCCCTGATACGCTCTCGCATGAAATCAAGCACTCGTATGGTGAACTCCTTCCCCTCGCCCGTCGAGATGTCGCATCCCAGCAGGTTCAGGCAGGTCTCGTTCATTCCGACAAGCCCGATGGTCGAAAAATGGTTCAGCCAGAAGCGCCCGTTACGCTCGTAGATATCGGACAGATAGACCCGCGTGTACGGATACAGGTTGTTCAGCGTGAAGTTTTCGAGCACCTTCCGCTTTATTTCGAGCGAGTCCCTTGCCATATCCATAAGGTGAGCGAGGCGTTCGAAGAACTCGGTTTCGTCCTTCGCCAGATATCCGAGCCGCGGCATGTTGATGGTCACCACGCCGATGCTTCCCGTCAGCGGGTTTGCGCCGAACAGCCCTCCTCCGCGGCTGCGTAGTTCCCGGTTGTCGAGCCTCAGGCGGCAGCACATGGAGCGGGCGTCCTCCGGGTCCATGTCGGAATTGATGAAATTCGCGAAATAGGGTATGCCGTATTTGGCGGTCATCTCCCACAATGTGTCGTGCGCCGGGTTTTCCCAGTCGAAATCAGCGGTGATGTTGTAGGTCGGGATGGGAAACGTGAATATGCGGTTACGGGCGTCGCCCTCAAGCAGGCACTCGGCGAAAGCGACATTGAAAATATCCATCTCCTCCTGAAACTCGCGATACTTCCTGTCCCTGATCTCACCTCCTATAACGACGTATTCATCCCCGATGGTAGAAGGCACCTTGAGGTCAAGCGTAACGTTTGTAAAGGGGGTCTGAAACCCGACGCGGGTCGGGATGTTCATATTGAATACGAACTCCTGCAGGCATTGCTTCACCTCGGCGCGCGTAAGCCGGTCATAGAAGATGAAGGGTGCGAGATAGGTGTCGAAATTCGCGAAGGCCTGGGCGCCGGCCGACTCCCCCTGGAGTGTATAGAAAAAATTAACTATCTGTCCGAGAGCGCTCCTGAAATGCTTCGCGGGACGGCTCTCCACCTTGCCCGGAACCCCGCCGAAACCGCGCAGAAGAAGGTCGCGGAGGTCCCATCCCACACAGTAGGCGGAAAGAAGACCGAGGTCATGGAGATGGAAATCGCAGGAGACGTGCGCCTCGCGTATCTCGGGAGGATACAGCCGCTCCAGCCAGTACTTTGCGGTGATTGCAGAGGCGATGTGGTTGTTGAGCCCCTGCAGCGAGTAGCTCATATTGCTGTTTTCATTTACACGCCAATCCGAACGGTCAAGGTACTGCTCCACAAGCTGTATTCCCTCGTTGAGCAGGTCCTTTCCTTCGCGGATCTTGCGGTGCTGTTCCCGGTAAAGAATGTACGCCTTCGCCACCCGCGCATGGCCCCGTTCGATGAGCATCTTTTCGACGAGGTCCTGGACATTTTCGACCGTGGGGGTACGCCCTTCTTTAAAGTGCAGGATGTTGAGAATTCCCACAACTGAGTCGCACACCGACTGTGCCGTCTCCCTGTTGCTCCCGCCCACCGCTTTCGCAGCCTTGAAAATCGCGTCGGTTATTTTTTCGGGATCGAAGGGAAGAATGCGCCCATCCCTTTTGCGTATATACTGCACCCGGGATGTAGTTTCGTCCATAGGGGATTACTCCAGATGATCGTGTTCGACAGGTAACTATACACGTAAAAGCGCGGTTGAAACCCGGGGCCGCCCTCGTCAAGCATGGCGGGAGCTCATCCTGCATAGAGCGATAACGTTTTTTTATCAGGCCGCCAGAACCGCGATTCTGGAGACTAACCCCGTTACGGGTATTCGTCAAGGAAAATATTATGTCGCACAAAAAAAACGGATCCGGTATCGGCTCATCGCGCCACATGGAGGCATTATTACAGTATATAGTATATAATTGTTACATCTGGCCGTCGGATTTATTATGAAACGATGGTTCCTTTGAAGCCCGCCGCCCGGACATCCGCTCCTGGCTCGCCGGCAATGACGATTCCCTGCAAGGCCGGGCACTCGACACACGTTCCATGAAGACCGCGACATACCGTTTATTATTGCATCCCGGTTCGACGGAAAAGACGCCGGACTATCGTAAATAAAACTGCAGTCGAGCGGGCCATCTGCCGAAATACGTGGCAGGCGCGGCCCCTTAGCGCCTTTCATTTATATTCCGGAGGCACACATGAAAAACCGGGCACTTCCAGTTATCTCAATGGTATTGATGCTCCTCTTGATCCTTCCGCTCGCCGGTGCGGAATACAAGGGGACGATAATCGACCAGATACGCCTTGCCGACACCGATATTCCGCAGGGATTTGTGTACGGCAACATACCTCCTTTCGCGAAACGCGTGCTCAGGGAAAACCCCTGGAAATTCGACCGCGCCGCTATTAACCGGCTCACCCGGGAGATATATCCCGACGGCGATCCTGGAAAGGTGGCGGATATCCACATGACTATTCTCACCAGGCCCGCCACGCCCTTCGGCGATGACATCGTCTGCTACATCATAGTTTACAACGACATGTCATCCGCAAAAAATGAAATTAAAAAGATTACTGATTACGTCGGATTCAACTCGGACAGGGCCGTGCTCTCGGTCCGAGAGAACGTGGTGGTATTCATGCACGCCGACGATATTGACGACCTGCCCGTTGTCCGGGAGATGATGAAGAAGCTCGGGGAGCGGCTTGACAACCTTTAGACGAATTTACGCAATGTCATCTTTCAAAAGGATTTCTTCGAGTTCGTCCGCTTTTGCCGCAATATAGGTCAGTGATTTTAAAAACCTTCGGGGATCGCAATCCTGAAGAAGGATCGAGTTGCGAAGCACCAGCGTGTCGTCCACTAGCGCGAGCGCACCCAGCGGAAGAGTCGCGTTGGTCTGAAGGGCGTACTTGAAAAGCTCTACAAAGTCACCCTTCAGTTTACCGATCGACGAATAGTAATTGATGATCCGGTCTCCCACTTCGTCCCTGGTAAGCGTGACCAGAACCTGCTGCGACCTGCTGTTGTCGAACTTCAGCTCGGTGGAATAGGCTCCCGGACCGTCCTTGTGAAATTTCAGTTTGAACTCTGCCGCGATCGCCGCGATAAAACCGTCGAAAACCTCCATATTCCCGTATCCCCCGGCTGATGTAGTGAATTCGCGCGGCACAGGCCGCACGCATCGCTTACGCCTGTAACAGCACCGCGGCGGTATCCCGGCTGATGTTACCCTGGGCGAGCAGCGCCGTTTTCGAGTCGCGTCCTATTGCCTCCACCAGAGCGGTCCTCAGGTCGCCCGCTTCGCTCGTTTCTCCGATCCGAGCGTATTTTCTCGCCATATCGAGTCCCTGTCTGGTGAGTTCAGCTACCGTCCGTTCGTTCTGCGCAAGACCGATTTCGAGCCTGTACCCGAGGCTTTCGATGCGGGACAGCTCGACTTCCCGGCCCTCGCCGAGGTCCATGGCGAAGGAGGATATCTCCCGAAGGGTGGAGGCTATATTTTCGTTCTCGGGCCTCACTCCCTCCGCTCCGTACGTCGGTCCGACCGCCGGCGGCGGAACCGCCTTCGTACCGAATCTGTCGGCGTACTCCCCCATGGCCGCCGACAGCTCGGCGCTCGCTACGGCGATCTCGCGGTAGTCGACCGGACGGGCCGACATCGCGTCTATCGCCATATTCCGCAGACGCGAGGATATCTCAATCGCCTTCTGGAGAACGTTCTGCGCCATCTGGGCGATACTGAGCGCCTCGGATACGCCGTGCTCACCGGCACGGCTTTCGGAGACCCATGCGAGTGAAGGGCCAGACGGTTTTACGGCGGCGCCCATGCCCGCCTGCACCGAAGCGTTCCTTCGCGCCACGGGATTCGAAACCACACGGCTTTCAATCGCATGTTCTATAACATTTCCATATATCTTCATCGGCGTTCTTCCCGATATTACAGGGCTCAGTATATACGCTCGGCATTTCACTGTCAATATAATTGCCCGGCTGTTCGTCCGTTATTCACCGCGTAAATCTGTTGCATCCATATTCACTTCGGGGTATAAAGGACCATGAATCGGACAATCAGGACATGCTGCACAATACTGCTTGCTGTGGCCGTTACGGTATTCGCTGCGGGCTGTAAAAAAAAGGAGAGGAACGAAGTCCCGCTCGAACAGATCGAAGTCGACCGATCGACCAACTACCGTTACCTCTTCAGGGAAGAGATCGACCGCGAATCCGAGCAGTCACACAAAAGGAGCGGGAAACCTTTCTCCGACGGTCAATGACCGTCATTCAGGCGCGACGCATCCTCAGGCTTCGTCTCACCGCAGCCTCGCTGTTGCGCCTTTTCTGTTCATCGGTCTCGAGCCTGAGCCCGGGCACCTTTGTCGGTCTCCCCTCCGGATCGAGGGCAACGAACGTCAGGTAGGCCGATGCGGTATGACGAACCGCACCGGTTATAAAGTTTTCCGCCTCGACCCGCACTCCCACCTCCATCGACGTGACGCCGGCAAAATTCATACTGGCCTTCAGTCTCAGAATGTCGCCGATGTACACAGGGCTGTGAAAATCAAGCCGGTCTATGGACGCGGTCACAACGTTTCGTCCCGTATGGCGCGCCGCGACGATCCCCGCCGTTGTATCGATGGCCTTCATTATCACGCCGCCGTGAACGTTTCCGGCCAGATTGGCGTCCTGGTGCGACATCTGCTGCACCATTTCTATCGCGCTTTCATCAACCCTCTTTGCGTCCATTGAACCCTCCCCCGTCTTCGTGCCGACTACGAATTCGGTGTCTGTCTCAATCCGCCCTCGAAAAAAACGTTCCGATCATTCCCGCGGTCTCCAGCGGTTTTTCCATGGGAATCAGATGTCCCGCGTCCGGTACGCTGACGTATTCTCCGCGGGGCATGAGGGATACCGCCTTCTTTAAATCAATGAACTGCCGGTTTTCGCTTTCCTCTCCCTCCACCACCAGCACCGGGCATGTGATCTTCGGAAGAAGGGGCCAGGGATCGTACTGCATCCCGCCCATAAACAGGGACGCCTCCCTTCTCGGCGAACAGGCGAGCGTGAGCCCCGCGCCGCCGGCATCCACCATTCCATGCCGGAGATACAGGTCCAGCATCTCCTCGTCCCAGTTTTTAAAGAGCGCCCTCGAACGGAGATAGGCCTTCGCATCGTCATGATTTTCCCAGTGGTTGCGCCGCTTGATCGATTTCGAGGCCAGGGGATGCTGTTCGACGGCGATCTTCATCCGGTAGAAGTCTTCCGGCAGGAAAATGGGCTCGATGATCACCATGCGCTCCGCCGGCGCGCCGTGCACGGCATTGGCAATCGTCATCACGGTCGCCCCCATGGAGTGCCCCACCAGCAGCGGATGTTCGATTCGCATCGCCTCGCAGAAACGGCACAGATCCTCGGCGAGAATCATCCAGCTTAATCCGCCGTCCTCGGGCTCTGCATGCCGGTGGTCGCAGAAATAAGGGGCGACAATCCGGTATTCCCCCGAGAGCTTCCGCGCTATGGGATGCCACAGCCAGGGAAGGAACCCCGTGGCATGAAGCATCATGACGGTGGGCCCCTCTCCCTCGTAAAGGAGATACTGGATCGCCGTATCGCCTATTTCACAAACATTCACCAACGGCTCCATCAGTTACACCTCCGGCGGTCCGTGTATTGTCTTTTCTTTGTTACGTCATGGTTTCGGCCTGAAGTATGCATGAGCCGGACGCTTCTGTCAAGTTCCCGATTGATCCGCATACCGCATTGTTAATTGTGCTTGAAGACCCGCAACGGGTCTGGTATCGTTATGTAGACGGATCAACTTCGTACATTAACTTTTTCCCTGGAACTGTAACAGGAGCCGTACGGATAATTCCTATTAAATCATTATACGTGATAAGGAGCCTGAAATGACTGCCAGAAGAAGAACCCTCATTCCGCTGTTTCTCATCGTAATAGCTTCGTTCTTTCTCTATCCATACTCCTGCTCCCAGAAGGACGCACCGGTATTCGGAGAATCGAGCCAGTCTCCGGTCAAATCGAGCGCCGAGGCGTCCAAAGCCACAGAGATACAGAAGGCCTTTCGGGACATTTATGACATTTATAAGGACCGGGTGGTATTCATCGCCACCGAGCAAACCGTAAAAATCCCCCAGCATCCGTTTTTTAACGACCCGTTTTTCCGGGAGTTTTTCGGAGGGCCGCAGCAGGGGCCCCGAACCCAGCGGCGCACCGGTCTCGGGACCGGATTTGTACTATCCGAAGACGGATACATATGCACCAACCATCATGTGGTTTCAGGCGTCGACAAGGTTACGGTCAAGATAAACGCGAAGGAATACCCGGCGAAAATTATAGGCTCGGACGAAAAGACCGATATCGCGCTTCTAAAAATCACCCCCGCTGAAAAGCTCAAACCCGTCTATCTGGGCAATTCCGACGAGGTGCGTGTGGGCGACTGGGCCATCGCCATTGGCAACCCCTTCGGCCTCGACAAAACATTCACCGTCGGCGTGATCAGCGCCACTGCACGCAGGGACGTGGATATGATGGGCGGGTCCCAGTATCATATACAGACTGACGCTTCAATCAACCCCGGCAATTCCGGAGGGCCGCTCATTAACATCAACGGTGAGGTTATTGGAATCAACCGCATGATCTATTCCAACAGCGGCGGAAGCCTTGGAATCGGATTCGCCATACCCATAAATACGGCAAGGTCGATCCTCGAACAGCTCAAAACGCACAAGAAAATCAAGCGCGGATATATCGGCGTGCAGATCGTTCCCCTCACCGATGAGTACGCCGGCCAGCTGGGTCTCAAGACGGCGGAGGGAGCGCTAATCGGCGGTCTGGAGGACAACGGACCGGCTGCGCGCGCGGGGGTCCGCATCGGCGATGTTATCGTGAAAATCAACGATACGGCAATAAAGGACTACAACACCCTTGTCG